>JAFVRT010000295.1 GCA_017504125.1 Lentisphaeria bacterium | reverse complement strand
GTGCTGGCCGGGTTCGCCGCAGTAATGCCTTTTGTCCCGCTGTTCATCAAGGATGCTCTCGGTATCGCAGCCGAAAGTACTCTGGGAATATGGGTGGCGGCATTCCATTTTTTCGGAACTCTCGGATATGCCATGTTCTGTCCGATATGGGGTGCGTTGTCTGACCGTTTCGGAGTCAAACCCATGCTTTTGCGGGGGACTTTCGGAACTGCTGTGATTTTTCCGCTTATGGCTTATGCCGGGAGCGCATGGCTGCTGGTGCTGCTGCGTTTTCTTTCAGCGGCATGTGCCGGAACCACTGCTGCTTCCCAGACACTTCTGGTAAAGAATACTCCCGAAAATAAACAGGGGTTTGCCCTCGGTGTTTTGAGTACCGCTATCTGGGGCGGAACCATGCTGGGCAATGTGATTGGCGGTATCGTAGTTCATCATTACGGATATAAGTTTACTTTTATTGCCTGCGGAGCCATGTATTTTGTGGCCGGATTCATCGTGCTGCTGGCTCATGAAGACTTCAAACCGGCAGTCAAATCTGCTGCTTCCAAAGTTTCCGGCTGGGTACACGGTGTCCCTCATTTTACAGTATCAGTATGGATGATATTGGGACTTATGTCAATAAGCGGCTTTGTCCGCTATATCGAAATACCTTATATCGCCATGCTGGTAGAGCAGATCTCCGGAGCAAAAGAGGCGGCGTACTGGACCGGCATCATCAGCGGATTTGTGGCTGTGGGAGCTTTGCTTTCCGGAGTTATAACCGGTTACCTTTCAGACCGGGTAAAGCCGGTTTATATTCTGATCCCCAGTTTGTCGATAGTGGTGATCACATTGCTGGTCCAGGCATTTGCCAGAGATCTGTGGACATTCGGCATAAGCCGTACTGTAATGTATCTGGCCGGAGGCGGCGTTTTTTCAGTTTTGCAGAAGCTGCTTTCGGCTGCCACTCCGAAGCGTAAACGGGGAGCCGTTTTCGGTTTTTCCACCACCGCCAACAGTACCGGAATAATGCTGTCAACGGTGGCGGCAGGAGCTGTCATTTGTGTCGGAGGAGTGCGCGGAGTATTTTTTACCGGAGCCATACTGACTGCTCTGCTGATCCCGGCTTGTGTGATCGTGATCGGCAGACTTATGCAGCATCCCTACTTTTCGTTCCATTACCGCAAGATAATGGAACGGAAAAAGTAATTGATCTCAATTTTCAGTTTTCATGACTTGCTTCAAATCGGGAATCCGGCTGCTGCGAATTGTTTGAAGGATCTGTTGATATCTTTGGCAAGGTGGACTTTGCTTACTTCACTTTGAACTGACAGCAGGCGCGGAGCTTTGGATATTCTTTCATGTATCTTGCGCCAGTCGGCAATTCCGTCACCGGGGAGGATATGAAGATCTCCGGTCCCGTCGTTGTCGTGAAAATGTGTAGTTACCACTTCCGGCAGCATGATGTCCAGCTGATCTTCCTGAAATGTTACTGTATCGTTTTCCCAGCCGCAGGCAATCCAGGATTCGATCATATCCGGAGTTTTTCCGGGAACATTTTCCACTATAAGCGCATGGCCGGAATCATAGCAAAGTCCCAGATTGGCATGACGCGCTTTGGTGATGATCTGCATCAGGTGAGCGGCATAACTTGAAGGAAGAAAAAGATTTTCCAATGCGATGATGATCCCCAGTTTTTCTGCTTCGGGGATAAGCCGCTCCAACTGACGCAGGGTACGGTCGACTGCTCCCGGCAGATCAAGGTTTTCAACTGGTCCTGACGCCGGTGCAAATGGACCTGTCAGCCGGGTACGGGCGGTGTGCATGGTAACGATCTTCACTCCCAGTTCTGCCGCAGTACGGAGCGACTTCAGCATGATTTCTGTGGAGCGTTCCGGTCCTCCGGGGAGCGGATTGCCAAGCGAATCGCTGAGGCCGTGAGGCGCATGGGCATCAAAAAAGGTGATGTTATGATCGGAACCGGCTTTGATGACAGCTGCTGCAAATTCTTTGTCTTCACCGGCTTGTACCAGGACAGGTGCATCGATGGACATGCGTTTCACCCCCATTGCTGCAGCGAATGCCACAAGGCAGGGCAGGGTGTTTTTGTCGCCGAAAGCGAAATTGACAGAAAGAGGAGGTAATAACATAATATCACCTTTATTTTACAAGTTTCAACTCATTGGGTTTTACAGGAATCTTTTTATCGTTTTCAACTCTGTATATTCTTACCATACCGCGCCAATTATTCTGTTTGCCGTTAAGGACTCCGACGAACCATGTATTGTTGTTTCCGGCGATGGATTCCGGAACCTTTGCAATACCTTCCCGCGGATGACATGGAAAAGTTTTTACAGTTTTCAAAGTTTCAGGATCAAAGCAGAAGGCGGTTTTTCCGCCGTAAAATCCGCCGCAAATCAAATTTTCATTTACAAAAAGGTTTTGAACGCCGTATCTGGTGTTGCAGCCGATATCGACGGAAAGTCTTTTCAGCAGCTTGAATCCCCGGTCAAATATGAGAATGTCATTTTTCCGGTGAGGTTTGGGATTTCCTCCGACTCCGATATAAAATTTGCCATTGAAAAATGTTATGCCCTCGATCTTCAAGTTATCCGGCTCAATGGGATAACTTTTTACAAGATCAAGATTTTTATTGAAGCGCAGAACTGCCGATTTCCGGTTCCCGTTTGATTTCAAACCGTTTTTGGTACGGTGGTCGGTTGCAACAAAAATATCCCCGTCGACCATACAGATATCTCCGCTGTGATACGGCAGCGGCACATGCTTGATGAATTTGCCGTTATAATCGGTTTTGACCAGAAAATCGGTGAATGACCAGAAAATATTCTTTTCATCAACAGCGATCCCCTGTAAATGCCGCGCATACTTTTCATGTCCTGAAGTTATGATCTTGTTGGCAGAAAGTGTCAGTATGCATGAAAAAAACAGTAAGAAAAAAATTTTTTTGATCATATTGAATTATCTGTTTTTCAGTGATGTCATAAAATCACCTATGCGTTCAAGGGCGATTTTCAATCTTTCTTCTTTCATGGTAAAGGCGATACGGATGAAGTCTTTGTAAAGTTCTCCGCCGTAAGCGGGGCCGAATACGGCGGCTACTTTGACTTCCCGCAACATCCGGTAGACAAAATCTTCTGCTTCAAGTCCGGAACCGCTGATGTCGACCATGGCGTAAAAAGTGGCAGGTATCGGTTTACATATCAGACCTGGAATGGAATTGATCCCGTTGAAAAGCACATCTCGGCGATGCTGGAACTCTTTGCGGATAAAACTGTTGTCGGTACGGGGGCTTAACGCTTCGATACCGGCGTATTGAGCCGGTAACGGCGCACATGCCACGATATTTTCCTGCATCTTGGTCATCTGGGAAATGAGTTTTGCCGGAGCTATCGCCCAACCCAGCCGGTATCCGGTCATAGCGAAACGCTTGGACATACCGTTGATAAGTATTGAACGCTCCTTCATACCGGGGAGTGAAAGAATTGATTTGCAGCTTTTGCCGTCATAGATCAGCGATTCATAAATTTCATCTGACAGAACTGCGAAATTACGCTCCTGAGCAAGATCCGCAATGCGCCGGAGTGTGGATTCCGGAATTATCGCACCTGTGGGATTGTTGGGTGAGTTCAGTATAAGCAGTCTGGTTTTTGGGGAAAGGAGTTCTTCCACGGCTTCGGCGGTAAGCTGAAAGTCATCTTCCGGTTTTGTATAGACAAAGACCGGGGTGGCTCCGAGGGAGCGCACCACCTGGGAATAATTTATCCAATACGGTGCATGGATAATTACTTCATCTCCCGGCTGCAGAAGGGTGTAGAGTGAAAGAAAACTTGCTTCCATTGCTCCGACTGTAACGATGATCTCACGGTCGGGGTCTACTGCAAATCCCAGCTGGCGTTCTGCATCAGCGGCAATGGCACGGCGGAGTTCTTTCAAACCGGCATTGGCTGAATAGCGGGTCTTGCCTTCCATGATCGCCCGGCAGGCGGCTTCACGCACATTTACCGGCGGCGGCAGATCGGGATCTCCAAGGGTAAGATCGATAACATCGTCAAGAGTTGAAGCCAAATCAAAAACTGCCCGCGGCGGAGAGGGGGCAACACATTCCACCCTTTGAGCGATCTGCATTATATCGTTG
Organism: Lentisphaeria bacterium; assembly: GCA_017504125.1. Lineage (GTDB taxonomy): Bacteria > Verrucomicrobiota > Lentisphaeria > Victivallales > Victivallaceae > UBA1784. The sequence goes on along the minus strand of JAFVRT010000295.1, from coordinate 7,409 downwards.
ATGTTCATATCGGGAACCTTTCTGAAATTTATCTTAACTGATATCCCGGTCCCCAGTTTACCAGGCGTAAAACACTTGCGTCGGTATTCACATGGGATGCAATAACTTCACCTGTAACAAGCGGACAGTTGCCGGGACGGTATTCGGCGACAAGTTTACATTCAAAATTGGCAACGGCATCGGCCAGTATCGGGACTGAAGTTTCAGTTCCGGGAAGAAATTCCAGGCCGGAGTTTTTCCCTTTGTCTTCATGGTGTCCGTGAACAGTTCCGGCGTAGAGTGTTGCCTGCGCCATGCTTTGAGAAGGATAGGCAATAACGAACTCGCCGGTCTTGCGTATCAATTCGAGAGTGTAAGCCGGGTCATCTATGCCGACAAGGAACATTGGTGGTGCGTCTGAAACCAGACATACCCAGCCGACGGCCATGATATTCACTTTGCCTTCGGGGGATTTGGTTATAACGAGAACTACCTGTTCCGGATATTTTCTGTTCCAGGCTTCAGCGATGTCAGCGGATCTCTGCATGATCAATTTCCTTCTTCCATATCGTGGAGTATTTGGGAAACAAAGACACGCACCAGATAATCGCAGCTGTCGAATACCGCTCCGTGAGGATGTCCCTGAAGAATGTGGTGCCTGACATTTTTATGTCCCATTGCACGGAGGCTTGCCGCCATAAATGCGTTTTCTTCCGGGCGAACCGGCATGTCGAAACCGGATTCTCCGGAAACCATGAGTATCGGAGGCAGATCAGCTGCCAGGTGTGCTAATGGAGCATATTCATCGATCAGGGGGTTGTAAGTTCCGTTATCCCGGCCGAGGTCGGCTTTGATTCTGAAATGAGTGGTCATCTGACCGCTGATGAGTATAAGACCTGCGATATCTTTGTAATGAAGTCCGTAAGGCGCAAGATGAACCGGATCCATCACCGATATTGCGGACAGATATGCTCCGGCAGACATGCCGCCGACAAATATTTTTTTCCGGTCGATGCCGTATTCGGCGGCATGTTCGAAACACCATGCTATAACTTTGGCTGCATCTTCGATCTGTGCTGGAGCCTTGGCATGGGGAGAGAGCCGGTAGCGTGGTTCAGCAATTGCGAATTTGCCGTTGAAGAGTTCGCCCGGAGTTTCACGGATCGAATTGGTCATGCCGCCGCCGTGAAAAAATATGATCAGCGGAACCGATTGTTTCCCTTTGGGCAGAGAAAGGTAAAGGGTCTGAAAGGGATCATCTGTTCCTGCATAGGCAATCACTTTTGTCGCTTCAAAAAGACTCCGGTCCGGAACTGTAAAATTTTCCCATGGACTTTTCATAGCGGGTATTCCTTTTTTGTACTCAGCATGCTGCATACTATACACTATTGTATGCTCAAAGTCAAATTACACCGATTTGAAAAATGGAAAATTTTTTCCGGATTTCTGCTTTATATGTGCCGCTTGGTCTGGTTTTCGCTTGCATCAGGGGAACAACATTGCCTGTCACCCGGCAACTGAAGCTGCCGGACAACAGGTTAATGTATATCTACGCCCTTATGGTCTTCCAGCCGGAAGTGATTTTATATTTCAAGCAGATAGCATGCCCGGTGTTTACCGTCATGGATGGAGTCCACGGTGATATAATGGCCGTCAGGACTCCAGCGGGGGTGGATATCGCAACGGGTTTCACCGATGTTGGGACGCTCCGGCTTGTGATTGAAGTGGCCGATAAGTTCCATCTTGCCGGTCGCAACATCGATCAGCGCAAGGTGCTGGATACCTTCTTTATCAGGATAGCTGTCGGCCAGCAGTTTGGTCCCGTCAGGAGAAAAAACCATGTGAGAAGCGATACCGTGACTGTCTGCTATCTTTTTTGCCCGGAAAGGATATTCGTTTTCATTGTAGACTATTGCATGAGAACCGGTTCCGGCCCAGTTGGCATCAATGAGTATTTCATTGGTGGTTCTGCCCCAGATCTGATGGGAGATCTTATTGGTCCAGAAAGGTTCCGGCAGAGTACAGCGGATATCGCTTCCTTCCAGATCGCAGGTATACATAAAAGTCTTCCAACCGCGGACATTGTATTGATCCGCAGTCTGGCGGAACAACCACAATACTCTGGTGGAATCGCAGTTGACGATAGCATGATTCAACCAGATATAATTGCCTTCAGTTGAATAACGGTAGGGGTGCTGCTCAAGCATCGCGGCATAACTTGCGATAAGTTTTTTCTCTCCGGTTGCAAGGTCGATCATGAAAAGACCGTCATTTTCACAATCCCGCGGATGAAGGTCATCGCTCACCGGTACATCGGCATAGCTGTAACCCCGGCGGGGAATACGGCCGATGTCAAGGGAAACCGCAAATTTTCCGTTGGGAGCCAGGGCGTAAATGGGATCGCTGTAACGGCCGACTTCACCCTTGCCAAGCTGATATATTCTGGCTTCCAGACGATGTGTTTCAGTATCGAAGTCGTTGTAGATAAAGCAATCAGGACGCAATGGGTGAAACAGTTCCATGCAGCCCTGCTGATGACACCAGGCGCGGGTTTCGGTTATCTTGCGGTATTCACCTTTGGGTGTGACGACTCCTATTTCAGCTGTTTCTCCGGGCAGGGGAAGTCTTTCGCACTGATCGATCTTCATCATCAGGTGTAGTGTCTGATCTGCGTTCCAGGGGTTACGGTCATAATAACCGAAGAAATAGTGTCCGTCATCCGGAGTAAGACGACGCCAATTATAAAGTGAACTTATAGGATCCATGGTATATTCTCTCAATATTATTTTCTGTTTTTTATTCTTTCGAGCATTTGTTCTGCCCGCTTGTAACTGAAACGGTAAGTAACTTTTTTACCGGCTTTTATCGCTTCTTCAAAAGCGTTTTTGGCGGCGTCATATTCTTTCAATTCGATATGAGCCATGCCGATATAGAACCATGCCGAATAGAGCAGAGAAGGATGACCGTCTTTAGGATTGGCAACGGCATTGCTCAAAGCTCCTATCGCATGGATCGGCTTGCCGATCCTTGAATAACAGCGGCCCAGCAAAATATAGGAACGCTGATTTTCAGTCCGGTCTTTGGACGGGGTCACAAGAGCGCGTCTGACACATTGAAATGCCAGATCTGCATGATCACGAATCAATTCTGCTGTTCCGAGATTGAGCAGTTTTCTCGTTTCGTTCATATTGAATTCAGGCAAAGATGCCTTTTGCATATAAAACAGTCCAGCGGCTTTGGCACCTTTTTGTTTTCTTATTTCACCGGCTTTTTTTATAACAGCGGAAATATCAGCAGAGTGCAGCAATGTGCCAACTGAAACGAGAAGACCGAGTATGATTTTTTTGTACATATACTTTATTCTTTCAATTTATCAGACAGTTATAATAAGATACACGCTTCAATATGTTTTTGCAACATGATTTTATCAGAAAAAGTACTTTTATTTTTTTACAGATGAATCGGCTTCCGGGATATGGTAAATCAACAGTCAGAAATATGCAATGCCCGTTCCAACGCAATTTTCAGCAATTGCATAGTCCAGCGGACATCGGAACCGGCACGGTGAGCCTACATGGAATCATCCGAATCAAGTTTGAAATAAAATCTCAGACTTTGAAGCTTGTAACATGGTAATCCGGGATGAGTTTTTTTCAGCAAACGGATGGAATCAATGGTTTTTCCTTCCCACAGGGGCAAGCCGCACCGGGCCAGACTTTCCTGAAGAAATCCCAGATCGAAACGGGCGTTATGGGCAACGAGAGTGCTTCCTGCGGCGAAATCGGTGAACATCTTGCCTGCCGTACTGAAGTGTGGCGCATCTATCACCATTTTATCTGTGATATGGTGTACTGCGACTACTCCCGGAGGAATCGTGCGTCCCGGATTCACCAAAGTGTGAAATTCTTTTTCGCTGCCGTCTTTGTCGATACGCAAAGCGGCAAGTTCGACGATACGATCCCCCACCGGACTCATTCCGGTAGTTTCCACATCAAAAACAGTAAAAGGCCCCAGATCGTACCAATTCAATCGTTGTACCCTTCCGGAAATTTCAGACGCCACTTCCAGGCTGACTCCACGATCTGTTCAGCAGATTCAAATTTCGGAACCCAGCCCAACTCTTTTCTGGCTCTGTCGCTGCATGCAATAAGTCTTGCCGGATCTCCGGCCCTGCGGGGGGCGATCTCGTATGGGATCTTTTTGCCGGTAACAGCTTCGGCTGCTTTGATTATTTCAAACACCGAAAGTCCATTACCGGTACCGAGATTATAGTGCCCGCTTTCAGAAGCGTGCAGCGCAAGTTCGTGAGCCTGGGCCAGATCGAGGACATGGATATAATCCCTGATACAGCTGCCGTCCGGAGTGTCATAATCGTTGCCGAAAAGTTTCAGACACTCTCTTTTGCCGGCAGCGGCCTGAAGGATTATCGGGATCAGATGGCTTTCCGGACGATGATCCTCACCGTGGAGTTCCGAGGCTCCGGCAGCATTGAAATAACGCAATGCCGCATAGTTTATGCCGTGGATCTCATGATACCATTTGAGAACTTTTTCAAAGCAGAGTTTTGATTCGCCGTAGGGGTTGATGGGAACCTGCCGGTCGTATTCGGAAATCGGGATCCTTTCAGGTTGACCGAAGGTGGCGGCGGTACTGGAAAATACGAAATTCTTTACTTCTCCGGCAACGGCGGCATCGGCCAGATTGATGGCGGCTCCAAGATTGTTGCGGAAATATTTTGATGGATCTACCATGGATTCTCCGACCAGAGAAAAGGCGGCAAAGTGCATTATGGCATCAAATTTTCCTTTTTTGCAGACATCGATTATTTTTTCACGGTCGGCAAGGTCGCCGTGAATGAATTCCACTCCGGGAGCCACAGCAGAACGGTGTCCGGTAAAAAGAGCATCGAATACAGTTACCTCGTAACCATGCTCAATAAGATATTCAGTACAGACGCTTCCAATATATCCGGCTCCGCCGGTTACCAGTACTTTGGCCATATCGCACCACCTTATTTTTGCAATTTCCGTTTGATCTGAACTACTGAACGGCGCATGTTTTCATCTTTTGCACACAACAGTTCCACCTGTTTTTCGGCATGAAGTATGGTTGCATGGTTGCGTCCGAAAGCTGCTCCTACTGCAGTTGATGAATCCTGGGTGAGTTCGCGGGCGAGGGACATGGCCACCATACGCGGTTCAGCAATATTTTTGGTTCTTTTGGTTCCAAGCAGATCGGCAATAGTGAGATTGAAAAATTCAGCAACTGTACGCTGGATGTCTTCGACACTTATGGCGCGGGAAGTGAGTTCTTCAGCGATCAGGGCATGAAGCTGATCTTCAGCTTCGGCAACAGAAATATCGGATTTGCCGCTTAACGAGGCGTGGAACGAAAGCGTCATGAATGCACTTTTCAAACGGCGTACGCTGGAACGGATATTGGAGGCCAGAAACTCCAGAACATCGTCAGGCAGCCATGTGTTGGTCAGAATATTTTTGCGCCACATCTTCAGGATAACCATGCGCGCTTCGTATTCCGGCATACCGATCTGGCATATCACTCCGGATTCAAATCTGGTGGTCAGGCGTTTATCGATATCAGCGATTTCGCAGGGCTGACGGTCGCAGGTCATGACTATCTGCTTGCCGCGGCGGATCAAGGTATTGAAAACATTGAAGAACTCCTCCTGCATCTGAACTTTTTTAGCCAGACCATGGACATCATCGACCAGCAGTACATCTGCATCGAGGAGTTTGTCCCGGAATTCTCCGGTATTGCGGTGTTCGCTCATTATGCGGTAGAAATCATTGACAAGTTCGCTGCATGAAGTACAGCGGACGGTGTAGCTGGGACGCATATCATTTACTGCATGGGCAATAGATTGAAGCAGATGGGTCTTGCCGATACCGTTTGTTCCGTAGAGGAACAGAGGATTGTAAAGAGCTCCGGGTTCTTCGGCAACTGCACGGGCGGCGGTATAAGCTCCACGATTGTCATCGCCGACGATGAAGTTGTCAAATGTGGCAGTATTCACATTGCGCCAACGGGGAAGTTGGCGCGTGTCTTCGGCTGGAACAGCAACAGGAATTTCTGCTGCGGCCGGAACTGCGGGACTTTCTCCGGCATCAGATGACGGACAGATGTCAGGCTCAGTTGATTTCTGTTCTGAATCATAAACATCGAGAGAAAAAAGCTCAAGCTGTTCTTCGTTGCGGTCATTGATTTTTGCAGCTTTTTTTCTGGAACGGGGAGATTTGGATTTTTCGAAAGTGTATCTGTAGTCCACTCCCTGGATATTGACAAGAGAATCAGCAAGACTGCTGCCGCAGGACTCCTCGGCCAGTTGTCCGAAAAATTCGTCAGGAACTCCAAGTACCAGCAGATCGTTTTCCGTACGCAGCGGCTGCATCTTGCTGAACCACTGAGTATAGTTGTTCTTGTTCAATTTTTTCAACCGCAAAGAAGCGATTTCCCAAACCGCTTCGGCGGCCATATTACTGCAATCCATTTTTCCCCAATTTACTTTCACTTTTACCGCTTACCGGGCCGATCCCGGCAAATCTTTCCGCCGCATTATAACTCAACTTGTTAACAATCGCTGTGTTTAACGGCAAAAGAAAGCGGCAGTACCTTTTTTTGCCCTTTGGCGGAACATCGGACAAAACAGCTTGAAACTCCGCACTTCAGATAAAATGCACGCTCAAAAATGCTCTTTGTACCGGCTTCCATATGCCCGGAAAACACAGTTTGTTGCGTAACTTTACAAAATCAAGCTCAAATTAAAAAGTTACACCGAAAAAGCGTAAACAGGCAACAATTTATTAACAAGTTATTAACAACCCGTGTGCCCTACTTGCGGGGCGCACTGTATAGAAGATACCCCACAAATACCAAAATTTCAAATGAAAAAGCAAAACTTTTCTAAAAAAAAATATTGATTTTTGGCTTGAAAAATCAATGAATGTGTGTTATAAGAGATCACTCTTTGCCAAATAATTTTTCATAAGCCTGGGCGAATAATTCGGCCGCCTTATCTGTTTGGAGCGGCTTATTTATTTCATCCGCATCAGTTTTCTCTGCCGAATCCCCCAAACGCTCCAGAAATGATGACGGACGGCTGTTCTGGAACACTCCGCGTACCATGCGCCGTTTTGCTCTGGAAATATAAAGTTCCCGTTTGGCTCTGGTGATGGCAACATAAAACAACCGCAGCTCCTCATCAAGCGAGTTTTCTTCCAGAGCCCGGAAATGGGGGAATATATCATGTTCCATTGCACTGAGGAACACGATCCCGTATTCCAGACCTTTGCTGGCATGGATACTGCTCAAAGTTACGGCATCATGGTTGTCTTCTTTATCTTCAGCGTTGCTTTCATCCAGCCGGAGCTTTTCCAGATAATCGTTGACTGTCGCTCCCGGATTGCGGGATT
>JAFVRT010000294.1 GCA_017504125.1 Lentisphaeria bacterium | reverse complement strand
TAAAGCCCAATGTGCAGCGCAGAAGTTGCATGTGACGAGTTTGATTATGGAAGAAATTTCTGCAAACTTTTCATCCATCATCATCTTGCGTAAGCTCTGAGCATGGCAAGGTGTGACAGAAACAGCGATTTTTTTCAGGCCCATTTCGTATGCTTCCCGGATACCGAGCAGCTGGGGGTGAGGCTGATATTTGGAACCGGCACAACTGATGACATCTTCTCTTGATCTGGCAACAAAGGCTTTAGCCAGATAAGGTTTTTCCGGATCCCAACCTGCCAGAACACAGCCGTCAATATAACCATGTTCAAGAGCGTAGATCATCAGCGTTGTGGCAACACCGCCTGAAACACCGATTTTACGGAGTTCCGGATCGGTGGTGCATCCGGTTCCCACGAAACGGCAGACTCCGCCGGTTTTTTCGTAGTTGTCACTTCTGCGGTTGCGGCCGAAGAAATATTTTTCCATCGCAGCTACCGGAACTGTTTTGGCAGCACAGACATCATAGCAGCGGGTACAGGAACTGTTACTGCATTTGCCGGTAAGTTCGGGATTGCGTCCCCAATCATATTGCTTGATATCGATAGCCTGTTCCGGGCAGACTGCGGCACAAAGACCGCATTCGTAGCAAAGTCCGGAGTTGATACATTCGCGTTGTAATAATCTGAAACCAGCCTGTGACATTTTTTATCTCCTTGAAAATTTATGGTTTGCAGTTAATATATCTGTTGAAGAAGTGGTTTGCAAGGTGTAAAAATGAACAAAAGATGACAAAAACGAACATTATATCAAAAAAACATTTTCTCCTTATTGCAAAATGAATATACAGGAGTTATAGTAGGTTACAACATAATTTATGATAATGATTCTTTATGCCGGCATGATAGAAACAAACAAAAACAATTATTTCAATGAATTACAGGTGATCCAGATAAGGGAACTTTCAGGGCTCGGAAACAGCGTTTGGCTGACACGGGATAAACTCCGTATCGGTCTGATGAACGGCAATGGCATTATGAGGATCTCCGATGCCGGAAAATTTGCAGTCAGAACTCCTTTTGTGTTTTTTTCTTTTCCCGGAACATCTTACAGGTGGGAAACCGCTCCAGGCGGCAGCCGGAACAGTTTCTTTTTTGATATATCCGGAGCGCGGGCAGACTCCATAAGTGCTATGTTGAAGCAGGATTTTCCGACCGGGGTGCTGGAAGTCAGAAACGGAGGTGCTTTTAAACGGCAGTTGGAACTGATGTCAGAAAATTTTTTCAGCTGTCCTGAGTGTTTTGCCTTCCGCATGCCTCTGCTGGTGGAGGAATTTCTGGTGATGGTTTACAGTGAAGCTCACATCGGACTTGAGTCAGGAAAATACGAACAGCGGATCCTTGCCGATGCGGAATTCATCAAAAATGCATCGGGAGAGCGGTTCGATTTTGCTGCTATGGCTGCAGAATTGGGGATCACAACAGTACACTACAGACGGCTTTTCAAAAGTATTACCGGTATGCCGCCGTATGGATATTTGCAGAAATGCCGTTTGCTTTCGGCAATCAAGATGCTGAAAAAGGAAAAGGCTTTGCAGATAAAAGAGATCGCCGAAGCGTGCGGCTTCAGGAACTCTGCGGAATTTTCACGCTTTTTCAGAAAGCACACCGGATTTTCGCCGTCTGAATACTGCAAAAATTTTCCGGAGTGATATATTATCCGGCAGAAACCGTTCTTTTAAGGACCAATGCTGTACGGCAGGGCAGGTAGATGCTCAATTTTGTTCCTTCACTCCGTTTGATCGTCCAATAACGCTGAGGAAACTCCACATTGCCGAAACCGTCAAATTCTTTATTGTCAGAACTCAGTACCAATTCATATTCTCCCGGTAACGCCTCAAAGGTGTATCCGGCGCATGAGCAATGGCTGTGGAAATTGAAAATGAACCAGTAGCCGCTGCGCTCAAAGATAAGCACTTTTGCTTCACGGTCGATCTTTGCACATTGCGGCAGCCGGGAGAAAAAATCTTTTTCCTGCAGCAGTTTCATCATTTCCCGGTCAAAATTCTGCAGCGCAGCGAAACGCAATGTGCTGTCTTCGCTCAAGCTCCATTGGCGTCTGGCATGGCTGAATGACCACTTGTTGCCTTCTCGCGGAAAATCTATCCACTCCGGGTGTCCGAATTCGTTGCCCATGAAATTGAGATAACCGGAGTTGCCTGTCGCGGCTGTGGCAAGACGCATCATCTTGTGCAGAGCAACAGCCCGATCGATGACCGGATTGTTGGAGTTTTTATGCATGGCAAAGTAAATTTCCTGCCCGGTCATGGTGAACATGGCACTTTTGCCGCCAACAAGGGCTTGATCGTGGCACTCCACATAGCTTATGGTGTGTTCATCGCGGCGGTGGTTGACGAGTTCATGATAGAGCTGAAAGAGATCCCACTCCTCATCCGGCAGATCAAGCATCTTGAACCAGCAGTCGGAAACTCCCATCGCCAGACGGAAATCAAATCCTGCTCCACCTTCTTCGACAGGTGCCGCCAGTCCCGGCATGCCGCTGACATCTTCAGCAATGGTTACTGCATCGGGACGGACTTCGTGGATCACCATATTGGCCAGGGTGAGACAGGTCAGCGCATCTTCGTCCACATTGCTGTCGAAATATTCACTCATGTGGGCAAAAGAACGGCCGATGCCGTGGTCGCAGTAGAGCATACTGGTGACTCCGTCGAAACGGAATCCGTCCACATTGTATTCATCAAGCCAGAAACGGCAGTTGGAAAGCAGCAGATGCAGAACTTCCACCTTTGAGTAATCAAAGCATAATGAATCCCAGGTCGGGTGGATCCCCCGTATCCCCTCATGGAAATAGGTAGAAGTGCTCCCGTCGATATTTCCGAGCCCTTCAGCTTCATTGCGGACGGCATGGGAGTGCACCAGATCGACTATGACTCTTATTCCCATGCCGTGTGCTGCATCGACCAGTTCCTTGAAATCTTCCGGAGTGCCGAATCGGTCGGCAACGGCAAAAAAGTTGGCCACATGATATCCGAAACTTGCGTAGTAAGGATGGCTTACTACGGCCATAAGCTGCAGGGTATTGTAATTGGCCGCCTTGATTCTGGGCAGGGTCTTTTCCCGGAACTCCCGGAATGATCCGATTTTTTCCTCCTCCTGAGCCATACCGGTATGGGCTTCGTAAATGAGCATAGCTTCCGGTTTGGGCGGTGTGGGATTTTGGAAAATATAAGGATTTTCCACATCCCATACTACTGCGGTGAAAAGTTTACTGTCCGGATCCTGTGATACTTTGCGGGTAAAGGCAGGTATACGCAGTCCGGAGCCGCCCGGCCACTCCACCAGCATTGCATAATGCATGCCGTGTTTCAGGGTGTTGACCGGCAGTTCGATCTCTTTGACACCGTGATCAAGATTCTGCAGGCGGAACTCCTCTCTTATTTCCCAGTTGGAAAAATCTCCCACCAGCGTAATGGAATTTGCATTGGGAGCCCATTCTCTGAAGATCCATTTTGTCTGAGTCCGGTGCAGACCGAAATATTCATGTCCGGAAGCAAAGTCGGCAATACTTATTGCGCCACCTGTAAGTTTCTGCAGCAATCGTTCTTTGCGGGCACGGCGTTCTGCGAGCTTGGGCGCAAAAGCCGCCAGGGCGGGATCGCTGCCGAAAGGGATAGGAGTATTGGCACAAAAATTATTTTTCATACTGCACCTTGACTTTCTACAGAATTTGAGCTTGTCTGACTTATTATAACATGTCAGAACTCAAAAGTCAAGTGCTGCAGATCTGTTTTTTTCGGAATTTCAGAGTGGAAACATATTTTCTCCGGCGCAACGGTTCAGTTCCCGCTTGGGGAAATAACTGTAAACCGGATATCTGTTGTGATATGGTATGGCTGGTATCCACGCGGCAGAGCAGGATAAAGTTATACCATTGCAATAAGATATTGTCAGTCATGAGGGGAAACTTTTTCCGGATATGCCGGGAAAAAATTTGTAATTTGCCCCGGAATGGTGTATATTAAGTATACGGACAAAGTAACGAATCAACAGGAATCCTGAAAATGTTTGAAATTCTTCCGGAAAATACCGAAGGACGGGGAGCCGTTCTTTTTTCTTTGGAAACCACTCCGGGGCATAATGTGGCGGTCGCAGGCTCTTTCAATGACTGGGATCCCGCGGC
>JAFVRT010000293.1 GCA_017504125.1 Lentisphaeria bacterium | reverse complement strand
TCGAAAGTTTCCTTAGCCATTTTTTCCTCCTGATCGGATTGATTGTTGCTTTAGGTTTTAATTGTTCGTATTTAAACCGGACATCAAGCCGGTTGCCACTTACGGCGTTCCCCGTCTGACTCGATCTGCTCCCGGCAACCTCACCGGAATCAAACCACTTGCATCATGCAACGGAACCTTAACAAGGCTTATCCTTACCAGACTCCCGCCGCAAGAATTCTGCAAACCGAATCCAGCTCCGCCAGTACAGGAACAGTTTTCTTTCGACAGAAAACCCGGTCGGCAAGATACATGCCTCCCGGTAATCTCGTCTGCAGCTTCTTTTGCAGAACTGCCGCCTGACTGTCTATAGCGAAAAATGGAGCCTACATCCGGACTTGAACCGGAGACCTCATCCTTACCAAGGATGTGCTCTACCGACTGAGCTATGTAGGCTTGTATATCTCACTGCCGCACTCTAAAAATTGGTACTCGAGGGGGGACTTGAACCCCCAAGGATTGCTCCATATGGACCTCAACCATACGCGTCTGCCAGTTCCGCCACCCGAGCACTTATTTTATGCTTGCGAATCTCACGCAGTCGTGAAACATGTGTATAATATATCACACTCCGTAAAGTTTTCAAGTCGTTTTTTTGATTTTTTCAATATTTTTTCATATTTTCCGGAATTTCCACCTTGTCCGGACTCAAATCAGCCTCAAATCCATCTCCTTCCACACGACTGCACCGCTGACCGCACTTTCGTTTTATTCCCAGAGTTACCCCCGGATTCTGCGGAATCTGCGTTGGGGAGCAGTAAGTCCGGCCCCCGATCCGGGAGTTTCGACTACAAAACTTTCGATCACATTGCTGCGGACTTTTTCCCGCAGATATTCATATACTGTCATATTTGCGGCGGCAAGTTTTCCTTCGGGCCAGCATTTGGCGGCAGCTTCACAGAAATCCTGCACGCAGAAATCAGCTCCGGTATTGAGCATTGAGTCAAGGACTCCATGAACTGCGGTAAGCGGATCGCAAGGTACAAAATAGGACATATACTGATCAAAAGAATCAAATTCGATCCGGTCTTTCCACATGGTCATGGCGGAACAGGCCGGTGCAGGATTGATCCAGTTGATATTTTCATTTTCAAGTGCAAAAGCAGAAGTGGCAAGATAGAATCCTGAATCATCTTTGCCCCACATGAGCGGCTGATTTATGCGGACGGCACTTACACTTTCGGGTTCATCCACCGCCAGAGCCAGAGCTGCGATCTCTGATTTCAAAGTGGATGTGGCCTCGCTCATAGCTTTTCGCAGAAGTTTGCCGCTGCTTTTCATGCGCCGCAGCAAATTGGCCACGGCTTCTGATGAATGTACACAGCATCCGTCATTCATCACCGGATAAGATGCAGCCGGTTTATCAATAAGTGTCCGGTAGCGGATGCCGTCCTTTTTGTCCTGTTCATATATTGGATTGTAATCGGTATCTTTGAACATTCCGGCAGCACCGTTGGCGCAATAAATAACCTTTTCATCGTGTGCAAAAAACGGCTGTGCCCATTCATCAGAATCAATACCGGGAGTACGGCTGTGAGCGATACCTACTGTACCGGGAAGTTCAAGCACTTCGGGATAACGGCGAAGCAGTTCTTCCGTGGAGCCGATGCACTTTATCATATGGATCCGGCCATCATGAATAGTTGCGATTCCGTTATAATGTCCTCCGCCGAGAGCCTCCTGGCTCTGAAGCATACGGAAAAGGATAGGGGCGGCGGAACGGGTTCCGGCATAGGCTGCCATGTTGCACATTGTAAAAGTTCTCCAAAAAAATTACGGTTGGGAAAATACCGACAGAAACAGAAGATGACTGCTATTCATCTCCCCTGCCAAAAAAAAGCCCCCGGCCAGACAGCCGGAGGATTCTCAAGCAGAAGCTCAAATCACTTGATGACCTTGGCGGTGCACTTGTCGTAATCAGCCTTGCCGACAAAAGCGGTCAGGGAACGGCCATCTTTGGTTTCGCCTTTGAAAGCGTAACGGGCGCGGGTGCCTTCGCCATAAACTTTCTTTCCGGTAACTTCAGTACTGACTTTGGCTTTGGCTTTCACATCATAGAAATTCCACTTCATCTTCCAAATCTCCTAAACTTGACTTTTCTTGGTCAGGAACAGCGAATCCGTCCCTCCTGTGAAATAAAGTATACTCTGTTTTTTGAAATTTCAAGAGCAAAAAAGTATTTTTTTTAATTTTTTTTAAAATTTCCGGAACTTTTCAGTTTTTTTACCTGATTTTTCACGATTTACAGCATTTTACCGGCGATTATTCATTATATCAAAAAAGGCTTTTTCGCTGTTCTTCGGATCTGCCGGAAAAATCTCTCTTGCCTTCCGGAGATACATCGCAGACTTTTCTCTGTCCCCACGACAGAAAGCCACTGCTGCCAGACGGCGGTAAACCGCCGGACGCCCCGGAACCAGAGAACGGGATTTTTCAAAAAGTACAGCGGCATTTTCCAGATCACCGGTGCGGAAAAACAAATCACCGGCCATTTCAAAAGGATAGGGAGAACGGGGACGGAAGTACTCCATCTGCTTAAGACGCTGCATCACAGTATAAGGATCAGGAGCGGTCACGCGCTCCTGATCCATCTTCGGACGCAATGCGATCTCAAACTGTTCAAAGGCGGCCTCACCCTGCAGCCACCGGAAATTGGAAGCGAATGCACCGGCAGCAAGAAGCAGAGCCGCTGATACAGAAACAGTTCTGCTCAGGAGTGATCTTTCATCAGGAGTTTCATTATGCGGCAGCAATGCCATGGCAGTCAGCGCGCAGCAAACCATAGATGCCGGAATGACATCATTTATTTCCATAAAACAATGGAGCATAAAAGCCAATATCCCCCAGCGTCCGGCCGTCAGTAATGGATCTCCGCTTTTGCTTCTGAAAAGTTCAACAAGCAGCAATACCACAGCTGCCAATGCGATGATCCCGGCGGGGATCCCCGAATGACAGGCAAATTGCAGCGGCAGATTATGAGGGGAACGGGCCGATTCATCAGAGCTGCTCAACTTCAATTTCATGTGGCGGTGAAAAAACTCGCCCCAGCCGCTGCCCGCAACAGGATGTTCACAGCACATGATGAGCGCACTGCGGCAATAATCCAATCGTTCCACCGCAGAAAGGATCCCCCGCCCGGAACGGCACACGGCAAAAACTCCCGCAATCAATACCGCAATACAGCACAAAGCAGTAATGATCTTATATGTTTTTTTCACTCTTTTGCAGCAGATGAACCACAAAAATGCACTCGATGCAGCACAGAGCCATGCTCCGCGGCTGCGGGTCATCAGCAAAGGTACGGCAAGCAATAAGATTCCGGTACCGGTAAAAAGCAGCTGTGAAATTTTCACAGGTTCCACATATCTGCCGCAACGCCAGAGCAAAATCAGCACCACCGGAATAGTGAGCAACAGAAAACCCGCAAAAGTATTACAGGATCCTAAAGTACTGAAAATACGCCCGTCCCTGATGCGGATCTCCATGATATTGGAAATTTCCATACCGGCTTCCCGCTGTTTGCGGAGCATTGCCTCCATTTCCTCAAAACCCCAAATGTATTGACGCCACGCATCAACACCGGTCAGCAGAACACTTACCGCCAGAGCTGCCAGACAGCGTTTTTTCCAAACTCCGTCGGCATTGAAGATCCACTAGGCACTCAAGATGACACTCCCCACCCCGGCCCAATGGGCAGCGGAACTCCAAACATAATCGGTATTGCTCCCGTTGATGATACCAGGCAGAGCCGCCAACGGCAGACCTATTCCCCAGAAAAGCGCAGTAAGCCCGCCGGGAGTACGCCATCGGGGCGACGGAAAAAAGCAAACTGCCGCAGCAAGCAGGATCCCCCCCAGCACACCGGTAAGATGAGGCGGCCACGAAATGACCGCCAATGTCAGGAAATCGGTCGGAAACATGGAGGGCTGCTCCGGCATCGCGGCCAGAGAACCCAATTTCAAAGGCAGCAGAAAGGTTACTATAACCAGACACCATCCCGTTATGCGCTGCCCTGCTTCTCTCATTTTGCAAAGACCACAGTGCGTCTTCCGGAAACGATCACCCGGTGTTCCAGATGAAACTGGACCGCGCGGGTAAGCACCCGGCGTTCAATATCCCGTCCCAGATCCCGGAGATCTTCGGGAGTATTTTCGTGGGTTATGCGCTCCACTGCCTGTTCGATGATCGGCCCTTCGTCCAGATCGACAGTCGCGTAATGAGCGGTAGCTCCGATCATTTTTACGCCGCGCTCCCAGGCCTGTAAATAGGGATTTCCCCCCTGAAACGCAGGAAGAAACGCATGGTGGATATTGATGATCCGCCCCGGATAGGCATTGATGACCCGCTCGGAAAGCACACGCATGTAACGGGCCAGAACCACCAGATCGATGTGATGACGCTTCAAAAGCTCCAAGAGAGCATTTTCCTGATCCGGATCTCCGCTTCTCGGAGTAGGCAGACAGTAGTAGGGAACCCGGAACCGGTCGGCAACTTCCTCAAGATCGGGGTGATTACCAACAGCAACGACCACCTTGCCTCCCAGATTTCCTTCCTCGGAACGCATCAGCAGATCGTAGAAACAGTGGGAAGTCCTGGAAACCAGAACTGCCACATTCTGCTGATCCCCGTTATAGTAGACCGACCAGGTGAGGTCAAGTTTTTCCGCCAGAGCGGCAAACTGTCCTTCCAGATCACTGCGGGTGATATCATCCGGCAGTTCAACCGCTATACGCATGAAATAAGCGTTTTCGCGCACATCGGTATACTGACGGCATTCAAGGATATTCAAAGCACGCTGATAGAAAAAAGTGGTGGTTTCCGCCATTATCCCTTTCCGGTCAGCCGTACTTATGAGAAAAATCGCCTGTCGCATGATAAAAATTCACCTGAAGTCATGTTTTTAAGATCAGCCGATATCTGCTCCGGCGGGAATATCGCCGTCCACAGTAACCAGACGCAAATCTTTTCCGGCCTTGGCGGCAAGCAGCATACCGCGGGACTCCGCTCCACGGATGGTGGCAGGCTGGAGATTGGAAACGATCACAATGGTTTTGCCGATGATCTGCTCCGGAGTATAATATTTGGCCACACCAGCCACCAGCGGACGGGGTTCAGCTTCTCCGACATCGATCCTGAGTTTCAGAAGTTTATCGGCCCCTTCCAATTTCTCTGCGGCAACGACTTTGGCTGTTTTGAGTTTCACTTTACAGAACTGATCGATAGTGACCAATTCGGCGGGTTCCTGAACCGGAGCAGCTTTTTTCTCCTTCTTTTCCTTTTTGGGAACTTCCGGAGTGCTTTCCGCTTCGATCTGGATCCTGGGAAACAGCGGATCGCTTTCGATCACAGTACGGCCGGCAGGATCGGCAAAGCTGCCGGAAGCAAGATCACCGATAGTGAGAAGTTCCTCCCCTCCGCCGAGAACCCGCTGAAGTTCAGCCATTTTTCCCGGCATGACGGGAGCAAGAAGTACCGCCAGTTTTCTCAGATTGGCAGCCACGGTGTAAAGTACGGTATTCAGATGAGCAGTATCGTTGTTTTTGGCCATTGCCCAGGGAGCGCACTGCTCCACATAGCGGTTCCCGGCCCGGACGGCATTGAGTACAGATGCGATCCCCTGATCCAGCTTCATATTTTCCAGACAGCTTCTCATGCCGTTGACAGCTTCTGCGACAGCGGCATTGAATTCCTCCTCGTTCCCGGTGGGTTCTCCGGGAGCAGGTATGACACCACCTGCCCTCAATGTAAGTTTCACCACACGGGAAAGCAAATTGCCCAGATCATTGGCAAGATCGCTGTTGTAACGGCGGAGCAATGCTTCCTGTGTAAAGGAGGCATCATTTCCGAGAGTCATTTCAGACATGAGGAAGTAGCGGAACGCATCCACTCCAACCAGACCGATCATATCCATAGGATTGACTACATTGCCCAGAGATTTACTCATCTTGGTATTGCCGGTGAGCCACCAGCCGTGAGCAAAAATAGTCCGGGGCAGTTCCACGCCCATAGCCTTGAGCATGGTGGGCCAATACACGGAATGGGTGGTGAGAATGTCTTTGCCGATAAGCTGACAACTGGCGGGCCAGCGGCGGGCGAATTCTTTGTCATCTTTGAGGTAGCCCACGGCAGAAATGTAGTTTATGAGAGCATCGAACCACACATAGCAGACATATTCGCTGTCGAAAGGCAGCTCGATGCCCCAGGAAAGGCGGGCTTTGGGACGGCTGACACAAAGATCGGCCAGCGGCTGTTTCAAAAATCCCAGAGTTTCGTTGGCGCGGAAAGCCGGCTGAATGAACTCAGGATGAGTTTTGATATAATCGATGAGCCAATCCTGATACTTGGACATGCGGAAGAAATAATTGGACTCCTTCAGCGCGGAAACTTCTCTGCCGCAGTCAGGACATTTGCCTTCCACCAGATCTTTTTCAGTGAAATAGCGTTCACATCCCACACAATACCAGCCGGTATATTCCGCTTTATAGATCTCGCCACGGTCATAAAGAGTCTGCATGATCTGCCGGACTATCGATTTATGCCGTTCCTCGGTGGTCCGGATGAAATCATCGTTGGTGATACCGAGCTTTTTCCACAGTTCCTGAAAACGCACTACAGTTTCATCGGCGTGCTGCTGCGGCAGTATGCCGTTTTTAGCGGCAGCATTTTCCACCTTCTGACCGTGTTCATCGGTTCCGGTAAGAAAATAGGTATCATCGCCCAGAGAACGGTGAAAACTGGCAAGAACATCCGCGAGGATCGTGGTATAAGCATGTCCGATATGGGGCTTGTCATTCACATAATAAATAGGGGTGGTAACATAAAATTTTCCACTCATGGCCAAATTCTCCTTACTTGAAATATGTCTTTTATATTAATATATCACAAAAAACTGCTCTTGTCAAAAAATAAAAGCGGTGTTATATTATGCAAACAGATAATTTTCTATCTTTTTTAAGCTGCGGAAAGAAACGGTTTGTACTGTTTCTGATGCAAATGTTGTCAGGAGGACTAAAATGACACTTTTTCTCATCGGTCTTGCGATATTGATCGCAGGGTATTTCACCTACGGTAAACTCGTAGAAAAGATCTTCGCACCGGATGACCGGGAAACTCCGGCTGTGGCTTTGAAAGACGGGGTCGACTATGTTCCCATGCCTCATTGGAAAAACATGTTGATCCAGTTGTTGAATATCGCCGGAATAGGACCTGTTATCGGCGTTATTATCGGAATAAAGTTCGGAGAGATCGTCTTTTTGCTCATTCCCATCGGCAACATCATCGGCGGAGCTGTTCACGATATGGCCGCCGGCATGATGTCTTTGCGTTCGAAAGGAGCAAATCTGCCCAAACTCATTGAAGATAATTGCGGAAAAACCTTCGGAACTGCTTTCTCTGTTTTCATGATGCTTTGTCTGCTGCTGGTAGTGGCAGTATTCATAAATGTACCTGCCAACCTCATCGATGACCTGATCTCAGGCATTGCCGGGAGCGATCCCCAGAGCAACACTTTTTTCTGGTATGCTGTGATCGCAGTATTCGTTTATTACATCATCGCCACCATGTTCCCCGTCGACAAGATCATCGGAAACTGCTACCCTGTTTTCGGAGCTCTCCTGCTGATCGGCTCTTTTGCAATTTTGGTTAAGCTGATGCTTGAAGGGATCCAGACTCCTGCCATTCTGCAGGAAAGTGCCGCTTTCAAAGCAGGAATGATCAAACAGCCCATACTCCCCATGCTTTTCATCACTATCGCCTGCGGGATCATTTCCGGGTTCCATGCCACTCAATCCCCGATCATCGCCCGTACGATGCGTTCTGAGCGTCAGGCACGAAGCAGTTTCTACGGCATGATGGTTATCGAAGGTATCATCGCTATGATCTGGGCCGCCGCCGCACTTGCAGTATTCAATATCGCACCGGAAACCATGCGTCTTGCCGCTCCGGTCGCACTGGGCAGGATCGTGAATCACTTCCTCGGCAGCTGGATCGGCGGGATCACTGTTCTGAGTGTGATAGTCCTTGCGATAACCTCCGGCGACACGGCACTGCGGAGCTGCCGTTTGAGTCTGGCTGAAAAGCTCAAATTCAATCAGCAGCCCTTGCGCAACCGTTTTCTCGTCTGTCTGCCCATGATCGTCGTGGTGTCGCTTCTGCTCTGGTGGTCAAACAAAAGTGCTGAAAGTTTCAATATGCTGTGGCACTATTTCGCCTGGGCGAATCAGGTGATCGCGGTATGCACACTGATTGCCGCAACGGTCTATCTGAGTTCACTGAAGAAACCTGCCTTCATAACTTTCGTTCCCGGAGCATTCATGTTCTTCATCACCTGCACCTATCTGCTTTCCTCCAAGACTCTCGGAGCCCCGCTGGGTCTGACCGTACCGCTGCATATTTCCCAGATTATCTCCGCAGTTCTTGCCTGCGCAGTGGTCTGCTGGGCAGTGTACCTCGGCAAAAAAATGGCGAAGTAACAGATCCCTGAAAAACCGGAGGGCTGCCGCAAAACTTCTCAAAAAGTTTTGCTGCAGCCCCTTTTTTCTCCGGCTCTGTGCATTATCCGGTAATAAACGATCGCTTTGTTACTGCCTGACCGTACAAGTCATTGTCCGTTGCAGTCCGTGATCGCAGCGATCGGCATGTTACTTCTGCTTGACCGTCTTGCCGCCGTCTTTGAAAACGGAGGCGGAGCTTTCTACGGCACGGAATTTGCCGGGTGGAAGACCGTACTTCTTTCTGAAGGAGGTGATGAAATACTGCAGGTCCGGGAATCCGCATTGTT
>JAFVRT010000292.1 GCA_017504125.1 Lentisphaeria bacterium | reverse complement strand
TGAAAGAGCCGTCAGGATAGCGCAATTTTGCTGTTATATCGAGAAAAGTCATGCCGGAGCGTGTTTCAAGATAATTTTTCAGATAAGAGTTCAATTCATTGATAAGCTGCTGTTTTTCTGCCTGAGCTCTGGGAAATACTGCCATTACGATAATATGGGCTTCCGGAGCCATTTCGTGCAGCGTTTCGATCAGATGTTTTACTCCGAGGAAGGCATCGTAAGGGGAATCTCCATTGTAATTTTTTGTGATGGAAAAATGGTTTGTCCCGGCATTGATAACAATTGCCTTGGGGGTCTGACCGGCCATTTCACCGTTTTGTATACGCCATAACATGTTCTGGGCACGGTCGTAGCCGTAACCGAGATTCAGAACGGAACGCTTGCCGTAGAACTCCTGCCATACATCTTTTCCGTAACCGATATCGTCTTCCGGACTCCAGAAGTGGGTTATGGAATCACCGATAAAAACTATATCGGCCCGTTTGTTTTTTACTTCTTCCAATTTGCTGCGGTGACGGAGATACCAATCGTAACAGTCGATTTCAATTCTTTCACACGGAATACAGCTGCGGGGGAGTGTCATAATAAAATTACCTCATGTTGAAATTTTCAGGATTTGCGGCTCTGGCGTACGATACCGCCGGATTGCCGAAAAGCATAACTGCTCCGATCTTGTAAGATGGAGGCAGCTCAAGGCGTTTTCTCATTTTTCGGCTGGCTTTAAGTGCATATCCGGCG
The DNA here is from genome assembly GCA_017504125.1 of Lentisphaeria bacterium. Classification (GTDB taxonomy): domain Bacteria; phylum Verrucomicrobiota; class Lentisphaeria; order Victivallales; family Victivallaceae; genus UBA1784. Next base: position 1,995 of record JAFVRT010000292.1, on the reverse strand, counting down.
AAACCGCACCAGCATGTACCTATGCCGAGCGACTGGGCAAAAAGATCGAACTGGGTCAGCGCGATCCACGGGTCAGCTTCTTTGCACGGAGCTTTATCGGAAACTGCTGCGATGATCATGTGAGGCGCGTTGCGGTATATCACATCTTCACCGTTGAGTATCTCTTTCAGAAACCGTTTTATTCTGGGATAAAGCAGGAACATTATCCCGGTACGGATGAGAAATTTGAGCATTCTTGAAGTTTCTTTGCGGAAAAACAACATGTCATCTTTATTTTCGATGATACGGAATACAAGTCCCCGGTCATTGCATCCTGTTGGAGTCCAGGCAAGGGAAGATTTCAATTTCTCCATGATCTCAGGCGCGATATTCTCATCTTTATATTGCCGGCAGCTGCGGCGCATCCGTATAAGGTTCAGCATATTTTCAGGATCCGGCAGGGGACCGGGAACCGAACATGATTCCGGAGAAACTCCGTTGCAAGTCAGTGCTCCTGCCGGACATATCGCCAGACAATGCTGACAGTTCAAACAAAAAGCTGCAAGTTCTTCGGGAAGCTGCGGAAAGCCCTCTTTATCTGAATTGAGGACTTTTACCACACAATCACCGATACATTTTCCGCATCGCAGACATCTGGCATGATTTACAGTTATCATAGGTCAACTCCGGCAAAACGCATCAGCTGCAGCCAGTCAAAATCTGCAATACCATGTCCCTGACTGCGGTGGTAATATCCCAGATATTCCCCTATTGCAGATGTATCGAAGTCATCCGGATAGGGTACGCGGGGGAATGCTGTTTTACCGCATATTTCCCATGCCGGAGATGCCGCTTTGCATGCCAGATATTCCCCCTCTGTGTCGAACCATGGACTGTCGAAACCGGCAACCAGAAGACGGCGCGGAGCTACAGCTGCAACCAGCAGATGTTGATCGAAAGTCAGTAATTCAGCCGGGTTCCTGGCATATTTGGCATAGGCGCGGCAGTACCAATGGGGAAAGTGAAAGATCTCTGTAGCAATATTTTCGCCATAATCCCTTTTGGCAAGGGTGGCTCCTCCTCCGCCGCATTGCACCGGGAAGCAGATGTCAAATCTTTCATCTCTGGCTGCGGCAAGAAGCGCGGCCTTGCCCAGGCGGGAACATCCGGTAACAATGCTGTGAGCAGCATCCAGTCCGGGGATCCTTTCGGCAAGATCCACACCTCTGGAAAGAGCCCACGCCCATGCTCCGAGAGAAGTTATATTGTCGCTGCGGGTTTCATCCCTGGGACCCCAGAGTTCAAAACATCCGGTATAAGCGAAAGGTTCTTTGAAACGCTCATCACTTGTACGGGGATCAATATCGGGAGAAACCTGACAGTAGCAGCAGCTGATAACTGCAAAACCGGCACTCAGCAGTATACCAACCGGCATTACGCTGTCGGAATTGGGATTGCATTGCACACCGCGTTTCCGTGGGACCTGATGATCTTCTGTGAAGTTGTACCACATGCCGTCCGGGATCAATACTTCTTCGTCAGGAATTATTTCATGACAGCCCCGGTAGTTGAGAATGATTATGGGGCGAACCTTTTTTTCGGCAAAACGGGGGCGAAGCACCATAAAGTCCAGAAAAGGGCCGCTTTTATCGGCCTTGAACCACATACGGTATTGGGAACGCACGGCAAATCCGGCCAGAGCATCTTCTTTTTCTTCGATCAGTTCAGTTATCAGACATTCCGGCGGCGGAGGCTCCTGGCCATACATTTCGGAAGCGAATATGTCAAGTATTTCTTTGCGCCGCTGCTGCCATCGTTCAGGAGAACAGACTTTTTGTCCTGAAAGAAATGTCAAAGGATCTTCCAGGGTATAAGGCGCGATATTTGTTGTATCATAGTTCGGTTGGTCGTAATCTGGTCTTATCGGTTTTACATCTGTATTCATTGCAGAAAATTCCCTAATTGAAAAGCTGAGGACTTACTATATCACCGCTGTTGATATTTTGCAAGCATTAC
>JAFVRT010000291.1 GCA_017504125.1 Lentisphaeria bacterium | reverse complement strand
GTGCAGACTGGCGTCCGTTTTTCGGTTGGTTTTACAACCATTATACCGAATATTTTCAGCCTGTCAATAAAAAAATGATGGAGCTTGACGGTTCCTTTTTCATCACCAATCCCCTTTCTTCAGATGCCACGCTTGATGATGGTGCGGCACATGGAGTTTGTTTCACCGAATTGCACAACCACTATCCGGCTTACGGAAAGTTTGTGCCGGAGGAAAAGGAATGGGAAAGTGTCGTACTTCACGACTATCCAGATCTGCCTTTCCCGAAGGATAAGATATCTCCGGAAAAAATCAATGAATTTATCAAAAGACTTCATGAACGCAACATCAAAGTACTGTATTATTTCCAGATAACCGGTGATTGTTTCGCTCCCTTTGCCGACAAAGAATTCCCCGAAGATATCGCCATCAATCTGAAAGGCGAAAAGATCAACTTCTGGCGGGAGTGCCGGGTGATGAATCCCCGTCCCGGCAGCCGTTATGCCAGACATATAGATAATATGCTGGAGGAATTGTTCCGCCGTCATCCTGACATTGATGGTATCTTCATGGATCAGATCGGTTATCAGTACGAAGATATCGCCCACGATGACGGCAGGACCGGATTCGACAATAAGCGTATTTCCAATGTCTGCAATTCCTATTTGCCTGCTATCGAAAAAGCGGCCCGGATGCTCCACTCCAGGGACAAGATCTTGTGGTTCAACGGATGTGTAAATGCAAAAATCCAGCGTTTTGCTGATGGTATCATGGCAGAGGGGGCGTATGGAGCTTCTGAAATAAACCGTTACTTCTGTGTGGATAAACCCATGGTGGTGCATCAGTATCCCAATGATCTGCTGCTGGCTTCAAAAATCATTGCCTACGCCTTGAGATCGGGAGCGAAGTTTATTTCCATCGGCGGATCATCCAGTAAAGTCGATTCCATTCTTTCAAAAGATGTTGAAGCGGTCTATGAGGAAGGAAACAAGTTGTTTTCGCTGCTCAAAGGCAGAAAGTGGTGTTTCCTTTCCCGTCCGGTAGAACTGCCTGACGGAGCCACGGGAAATATTTTCCACGGTCAGGAAGAAGGTTCTTTTATCATCACCGTTGCCACCATGGCGACGCTGCCGCTTGATGAAAGCAAAAAACAACCGCTTACCATTCAGATCAATATGCCGGGGGGATTCAGCGGTTTCTGCCGTACATTCGGCAGGGAGGATGTACCGGTAAAAATGGAAGGCAATAAAATCACGATCGAACATTGCGGTTTGTCGGTGATCGTTTTGAAACAGGAAAAATGATGAAAAATTTTTTGATACTGTTATTTTTGCTTGGCACTTCGTGTCTTGCTGCTCTGACTGTAGCGGACGGAAAAACTTCTGATTACCAGATCGTGATACCTGATGCCGGAAACGCAGAAGATTATCTCAATGAGCATATCGCTCTTGGCGGCAAAGTGATCCAAACGGCGATCCGCAAGGCTTCCGGAGCTGTGCTGCCGCTGGTGAGAGAATCGGCAAAACTCCCCGGCAAACCGGCGATTTATGTCGGCAATACCAAAGCCGCAGCTGAAGCGGGTTTGAGTTCCGGAAATTTCAAACTCTGGGAACATGCGATCGTTGTCAGAAACCGGGATATTTTCTGTTTCGGCAGAGATGCAGAGAACTGGCGAAAAGTCCGGAAATCCAAATATTACAGAAATTATGTGCTCGGATCTTTGAAAGCAGCTTGTACTTTTGTGGAAAAATTCGCCAATACCCGTTTTGTTTTTCAGAAAAAACAGGCTTACGGCGAACATGACGGGATCCGTACTCTGCCTCAGAAAAAAATAACTGTACCGGAAAATTTTTCTTACCGCAAGGAAGGCCGATTCCGGCAGAACTGGGATATGGGCGGACTACTTTTCAGCATCGCCAACAATTTTTATTTCGGATATGGCGAAGCCTACGATGTACACTATCACGAGCAATCTATTCCGCATGCCAAATACTACAGGAGCAATCCGGAATACTTCGCGCTTATCAACGGCAAACGGCATTACAATCCCAGACAGCCGCAGTATTGTCTTTCCAATCCCAAGGTGCAGGAACTTATCTACAAAAATGCTCTTGCAAGAGCCGATGCCGGATACAAAGTCGTGGAGTTCGGACAGTCCGACGGATTCAAAGGGTGTGAGTGTGTTCCATGTAAAAAGATGTACGATACGGCTGACTGGGGCGAAAAAATCTGGTGCCTCCACAATGATATGGCGGCCAAACTGGAAAAAGACCGTCCCGGAGTTATTCCGGCTATTGCCTGTTATGGTCCGACACATAAAGTTCCGGCATCATTCAAGAAATTTGCTGCCGGAAATATGATAATCGACCTTGCTCCCACGAAGAAAAAACTGTTGGAGCAATGGAAAAAATTCAATGTTTCCGGCTTTGCTGCATGGACTTATTATTTCGGCAGTTATCATCCTTCAAGTTTTGCACCGGCGGCTGATTTTGATTATCTGCGCCGTGAAGTCAGGTGGCTGCGAACCACTCCGGTTGCCTACCTTTTCAACTGCGGTATCACTCATACCACAGCATTGGGCGGGCCGTGGCTCTATGCCTATGGCAAATGGTGCGATGATCCGGAACTGGAACCGCGGAAACTTCTGCAAGAGTACTGTCTGTTTATTTTCGGCAGCAAGGCCGCTCCGCACATGGAAAAGTTTTTCATGCTTTTTGATGAGCGTTCCAAAAAGTTTCCCAATACCAGAAACGATGACTTCAACGATTTCGGACGCAAACGGATGAAATCCGATGTATTGTGGTTCAGAAGATACACTCCGCAAGTACTGGCGGAACTGAAAAAGCATTTTTCTGCAGCAGAAAAATTGTGGATACCTTCTGAATTTACCGAAAAATTAAAACTGGAATTCACATATTTTATTCTCACAGCAGAAGTTAACAATGCCGGAAATGCCCTGCTGGAAAATAATTCTTTTGCCCGCAGAAAGATCATGGCCGATCTGATAGAAAAACGGGATGCATTTCTCAACTCACTGCCCCGCAGGGGGAAACATGTGCTGGGTATCTTCAATGATCCGGTCATGTCAGTGCTTCGTGCCGGAGGAACAATGGGAGGTGCTTTCGGAGGAGCTTTTACCAGCGATCCGAAAAATCTGCGGCAGGAAACCAAAGATATACAGCTCACCAGAGTAAAAGATTTCAACGATCCGGCATGGAAAAATATTTCAGCTCAAAAATTGATTCCGCTCAAACCGGAATACAAGTCGGTCAATGCATCTTTTAAGGCGGCTTTCACCGATAAGGCATTGCTGCTTGTCTGCACCGTTCCGCTGACAAAAACTCCTGATCCGGCTCCGCCGCGAGACAAGACCATACTGTGGCGGGATGCCGTATGGGAGCTTTTTATCGGTTCCGGATTTGCCCGTTATCAAATGGTCTTCAGTGCTGCTGAAAACTCCGCCTTTGATGCCATGCGCAACAGCGCAAATGCCCGCTTTGACCGCTGGAACGGCAAGTGGAGCCATAAAGATACGGTGAAAAACGGTATCTGGCGGTCTGAAGTTACCATACCTTTTTGACCGGAGCGACTTCCTGACTCCGGGAACAGGTGATGTGTGGAACATGCAAGTGATCTTTTCCGCGCCCGGAGCTTCGGAACTTTATGCGTGGAATTTACCGCTGACAGCCAGTTTTGAGGATATTTCCGGTTTCGGAAAAATCCGTTTCGGAGAAAAGAAAAAAGTTGAACGCAGTTTTGATATTTCCCTCGATAAAAAGAATATCTGGCGTGTTTCCGGTAAAGGCGTTAAAATTGATTTCGGAAAAAATATGCTTAAAGTCATCTGTCCATCCGGTATCCATTGGAGCAATCTGCGCTGCCGGATCATTGCCGGGATGGAACGCGGAGAGGAAGCCGTGTATACCGTAACTTTGCGGGGAAAGGGCAAAGGACATCTGGCGGCCGGATGGTTCGACAACGGCGGGGCATTGATCGGCAACAAGCACAGCGGTACGAAGTTTGTGCTTTCAGAAAAACCCCGGACCTTTACTGCAAAGTTCCAATTGCCCATTGAGTACGAACAAAAAGGCGCGGCGCATTTCTATCCTGATATTTTTATCGTCCACCCCGGAGGTGAACTCATCGTCGAAAAAGCAGCGTTGAAAATCGTGCCATTGAAAAATAAAGGAACTGTAAGATGAAAAAATCTTTTACGCTGATCGAACTGCTGGTGGTCACTTCACAACTCTGCCGTGATTTTTTTAAACGCTTTATTTGTACGGATAAGTACGGATGTGTACGGAAACATACGGAGAATGCCGCTCTCAAAAATACGCCGCATCATACTTGCAAAGCAAGTG
>JAFVRT010000290.1 GCA_017504125.1 Lentisphaeria bacterium | reverse complement strand
TCGGTCATTGCCAGCACATCGTATCCTTCTGAAGCATAGGCATCAATGACCTGTTCCGGGGACAATCTGCCGTCTGACAATGTGGAGTGAGTATGGAGATTTGCTCTGAGTGCAAGTCTTTCTTCCCCATAATAATTCATAATTATATGTTCCTTTTTTATTGGTTCGTCCAAACTCTGATATTATTGAAAAGATTCAGAAATTTATCTTTTTTTGTTCAAAGAACTTCAAGCGGCAGCTCCGTCCAGCTTTTGCAGTACCAGTCAGCGGTTTGCTGCAGTTTCAGAGGATCTTTTTCACTGCAGTCATAGACGGCAGCAACGGTGTATCCGGCATTTTTTGCTGTAGCGGCAGCATAAAGCGCATCTTCAAAAACGATCGTTTCGGCAGGTTCTGCACCCAAAGTCCGGGACATCTTGAAAAAAACTTCCGGAGTCCGCTTTGAAGTCTGCATTTCAGAGCAGCTGAAAACACTTTTAAAGTAGCCGCTCAATCCCACACGCTCCAATGCCGGAATGACCAAACCTGATTCTGTAGCAGTTATCACGCCGCATGGGATATCGTTTTTATACAAATGATCTAAAATCCTCTTTATACCGGGTTTGAGCTGAGCTTTGCTGTGATAAAACTGCTCCACTATTTGCCAGGTTTCAGCATAGGCTGCTTCGAGAGAGATATCCATCGCAAATTCACGAATGACATACTCCAGAGCATTGTGTATGGAAATGACTCCGAGTTTGCCGTCCAGGTCTATTTCTTCGTCGACACCGTGCCGCAGAAGAAACTCGCGGCAGAGGTTGCTCCATATACTCATACTGTCAAGCAAAGTGCCATCCAGATCAAAAATCGCAGCTTTGAATTTCATAATTTTTCCAGAACTTTTATTTTACTACGGTCTTAATATACTATTGATTGGTATGAAAAGCAAGCTGATACGATATTATTTACATTTGCGGCTCGCTTTTTTGACACAGAAAAAATCTGTTACCGGCAGTATGAACATCGCAATAATGCAGAATATACCCATTTCAAGAGATTTGGCAAAGGCGCATGAAGCGATACCGCACATTATCAGAGGCAGATACCATACATAATGGGGTAAGTTCCAATGGAAAAACAAAAATAACCTTATCAGTAAGCCGATTCCGAATGCCGGATAAGTCAAAAGCAGTATGGCGATAAATTCCATTCCGCAGGTTTCGTATCCCAGAGGCGACCACTTGAAGCCTGACCAGTACCATGTCAGGGCATAAAAAAATCCCGCTTCGAGCATAAGCAGCGAGGCTGATATTGCAGAAAGCAATACGAATTTTCGGGAAGGCACTTTATTTCTCCTGATATTTCCGTTCCAAATTTCTCAGGGTGTTTTCAAACTCCCGACGGATCTTCGGGACTTCGGTTTCAGCCATAGCACGGCAGCTTGCCAGAACCATGAATAAACATAATGGCATTGCCAGCAGCCCAAGAAGCATCTGCCATACTCTGAAGTACAGCGCGAAAATCACCAAGACCGCCAGATGGCCCGAAATGATCGGGATGAGCCATTTGTTTTTTTTGTCCGGAGCAATGGTTATGTGCAGGATCGTTTCATGAGAATATTCAGATTTTTCGCACCGGACAGTGATTTCACCCCGCAGCGAATTTCTGCCGCCCATGCGGGGAGATAAGTTCAGAGGAGCGTGTTTTCTGAAGAAAGTGACTTTATTTATCCCCCAGCCAGTCTTGAACAAGGCGAGGAAATTATCGTAAGAAGGCAGCTCTTTTGCTAAGACCGCTTTCAATTCATCCTCAGAAAACAATGTCCTCAAACAATATTCGGCGTATGGCCGGAAAAATCTGTCAGTAAGTTTCACTTTTCAACTCTTGAAGGGATCTTACTTTTTGATATTGTTCTGCTTCATGAAAAGTTTCAGATTTTTCTGCGCGATATCGAGGTCATCCCGGTCAATTTTGCCTGCGGAAAATTCCTGTTGAGAGAGTTCACAGATCTTTTTAAGCCGGTTGTATGACTCCGTGACAAGCTGCTTATGCATAGCAGCAGGGAGATCTTTTGCCAGCATCATCCGTTTGATTATGAGAACTTCCCATTGCAGCACAGGCAGAATTCCGGTTTTCCCTGCTTCAAACTCTGCGTATTGTTTTCCCCAATAGAGTATGCTGGTACGGATCAGCTGCGGATAAGATTTATACTTGCTGTCTTTGTATATTGCCGGAAAATCTTTGGCATAACGCCAGTAATCAGGAGCATGGATCTTTTTCAAAAATTTCTGCATCGGAATGGTGGCGTTGTTCACGCTTTTTGTTCCGGAACTTTGCGGCTTTGCTGCGGCAAAAAGCGACATGAAAAAGAACGCTGAGAAAATAACGGACAAAAACTTTAATATCTTCATGATAAAGCACCTTCTTAAAATAATTTGTGATAATATATCACATCTTATAAAAATTTCAAATACAGGATTGCCGCAGAAAACTTGCATAATATTTGAAAAAACTGTATGCGTGTGCTATATTTTACAGACTGATTTGTTGTAAAATAAAAATAGAGGGAATGTTTTTTCATGTCTTTCAAAAGTTGTTTATTGGCCGTTGCAGTATTTTTCTTCACCGTTTTTCCGCTTTTTGCCGCTGCTTCTGACAGGAAGCAGAGTGACGATGTCCGTCTGCTGATTCCGGAAAAGATCTATGCTGTTCCCGGCGTGGAAATGAATGTTTATTTCAATAATGTCGTAACTGTTATAAATCCGGCAAATTATGTGTTTGATGTCAACTGTTCCAAAGGGCGCAATGATCTCAAACGGTGGCGTTTTACTCCGGATGAAAAAGATGTGGGGCGTCATAAATGGTCCATCGAGGTCATCGGTATGAACGGCGTTGTCGCCCGTGCCGAATCTGAACTTGTCGTGCTGCCGGCCAATACGGGAGCCGGAAAAAATATCACCATGCTTATTGTCGGAGCAAGTCAGACCGGGGCCGGAGTCTATGCCGACAGATTGGTGGAACTGATGAACCGTCCCGGCAATCCGAAATTCAAAACTATCGGGACCAGGGGACGGACAGGCAGACATGAGGGATACGGCGGCTGGCGTTGGAACAGCTTTCTGGACCGGTGGGGATACAGCAACAGCCGGAAAATGGATGGGATGCATCCCGATCGCCCTGTCGGATTCAACAGCCCCTTCATGTTTCCGGATAAGAATGGAAAAGGCGTATTCGATCTGCAGAAATACCTTGACAGAAACAACAACGGCAAAGCTCCTGATATCATAAGTTTTCAGTTGGGACTCAATGACTTTTTCGGGGCAAAGGATCACAATATCGTCCAAG
>JAFVRT010000028.1 GCA_017504125.1 Lentisphaeria bacterium | reverse complement strand
TAAACTTATATGTGTATTGTGGAAATGATCCAGTTAACAAGTACGATTCTACAGGACATAGTGCTATTTTAGTTGCTTTACTTGTTGGTGCAATTGTAGGAGGTGTATATGGTGGCTTAACAGCTGCTGCTAATGACCAAAACATATTAGCTGGAGTCTTAATTGGTGTGGGAGCTGGTGCCTTAATGGGAGCTGGAGCTGGAGCCGCTTCATTATATTTGGCGCCTGTTATTGTTGGACAAGCTGCTGTAGTTGGTGGAGTTACCTATAGTGCAGGGGCAGCATTAGCTATTGGTAGTGGAATCGATTTTGGTTCTGGATTTATTGGTGGTATGGCTGTAGATGCACTTACTCAAGTTGTTAATGATGGTGGAGTTAATGATTGGGGATCTGTATTTGTTAGTGGTTTTCAATGGGGATTAATTAATACTGCTAGTGCGTTTTTAGGTTCATTAGGCGGCCCATCTACCTTGAATGGTTCATTATTATCTGGTGTATTTGGTAGCGTTACAAGTGCTGTTGGAATGACTATAGATATATTGCGAAACAGAATAAATAAAAAGCAAAATGTCGGTGTAAATAATCTTCATTATGCATTTAGTTTTTAAAAAAGGGAGATTTAATTATTATGAAAAAGGTTTATTCTAATAAGTTTATGGTTTACTTTTTAAGTTTTGGAGTATTTCTTTTCTCAATTTTTTCAATTATATGTGTTTTTTCTTTAATTTCAAATATTATGTATGGCAAAAAAAATGTGATTATAGTATATTCGATACTTCTTTTTGGATTTATTTGTTTTTTATCTTTATTTCTTTTCTCGTTAAATAGATTTGGATGTAAAATTATATATAACGCAAATGAAGGAATAATTATAAGAAAAGGGTTTATTTGTGGATATGAGTATCAGTTGAAAATACATGATATTACTGAAATAATAATTGCTTCAGTCCCTTGGGAAACTACATATTATGTGTTCATAGATTCTATAAACACTAAATATGATGGTGGTTCAAAAAAATCATTTATTAGAATTGAAAAAAATGAAAACAACTTAAAATTTATTAAACAATTTTGGGATAAAACAATTAAAAATAATTAAAACAAACTAGCAGGAGTGTAGCTATCTTTATAGAGGCTCTGTAAGAAATTTTTGTGAAAATAAATTTTTTTAAAATTTATTTTAGACGATAAATCGTTCCTGTCAAAATTTCTTGTGATAAATTCTGTGAGAATTTTTTGTGAAAAACAGGCCTGTGAGAAATTTTTGTGAAAGAAAATGTAAGGGGGTGCGGCATCTGATAAAAAATACAGATGCCGCAGTCTGTGTGGTCGATAAACTTACTTATGCCGGGAATCTGGAATCTCTGGCAGAGATTTCGGAGTCCGACAGATTCCGCTTTGAAAAGGTGGATATCTGCGATAAGGAAAATCTGGACAGGGTCTTTGCTGATTTCAAGCCCACCCATGTGATGCACCTTGCCGCCGAAAGCCATGTTGACCGTTCCATTGACGGCCCCGGTGAATTCATTCAGACCAATGTGGTGGGGACTTACACCATGCTGGAAGCGGCACGGAAATATTTTTCCACTTTGGCAGATGAGGCAAAAGCCGCATTCCGGTTCCATCACATTTCCACCGATGAAGTCTACGGCGATCTGGAAGGCCCCGGAGATCTTTTCCGTGAAACCACTCCTTATGCCCCCAGTTCCCCTTATTCTGCCTCCAAGGCTTCCAGCGACCATCTGGTGCGGGCGTGGCGGCGCACATTCGGACTGCCCACCATCATAACCAATTGTTCCAACAATTACGGCCCCTATCACTTCCCCGAAAAACTCATCCCGCTGGTCATACTTCACGCCCTTGACGGCAAAGAACTGCCCGTATACGGCAAAGGTGAACAGATCCGCGACTGGCTCTATGTGGAAGATCACGCCAGAGCTCTCTGTCTTGCGGCAACCACGGGAGTTCCCGGAGAAACCTACAACATCGGCGGCCACAACGAAAAGAAAAATATCGATGTGGTCCGCAAGATATGTTCGCTTCTGGATGAACTGCGTCCCCGCAAAGACGGCAAATCCTACGCCGAACAGATCGTGTTCGTAAAGGACCGTCCCGGGCACGATCTGCGTTACGCTATCGATGCCGCCAAGATCGGCCGGGAACTGGGCTGGAAACCCCAGGAAACTTTTGAATCCGGCATCCGCAAGACCGTTGAATGGTATCTTGCTCACAAAGATGACTGGTGCGCTCATGTCTTGAGCGGAGAATATAAAATGGAACGCTTGGGAACAGGAGAAGGAAAATAATGAAAGGTATTGTACTTGCAGGCGGCGCCGGAACCAGACTCCACCCCATCACCATTGGAGTTTCCAAACAGCTTCTGGCGGTTTATGACAAACCCATGGTCTATTACCCCATTTCCATTCTGATGCTTGCCGGGATCAGGGAGATCCTCATCATCACCACCCCGGAAGATCAATCCTCTTTCCAAAGGCTTCTGGGCGACGGTTCCAGTTTCGGCGTGGAGTTCACCTATGCCGTTCAGCCCAAACCCGAAGGATTGGCTCAGGCCTTCCTCATCGGCAAGGAGTTCATCGGCAAGGACAATGTCGCCATGGTGCTGGGGGACAACATCTTTTACGGAGCCAACCTTTCCCGTCTTGTCCGCAACGCCGCCGCCAGAAAAGAAGGCGCAACCGTGTTCGGCTATTATGTCTGTGATCCGGAACGCTTCGGTGTGGTGGAGTTCGACAAGGAAGGTAATGCCGTTTCCATTGAGGAAAAACCCGCCGTCCCCAAATCCAACTATGTCGTAACCGGTCTTTATTTCTACGACAACGATGTGGTCGGGATCGCCGAAAACATCAAACCTTCCGCCAGAGGCGAACTGGAGATCACTTCAGTCAACAATGAATATCTCAAACGGGGCAAGCTCCATGTGGAAAAACTCGGCCGCGGCTATGCCTGGCTCGATACCGGAACCCACGAAAGCATGCTGGATGCCGCCAATTTCATCCACACTATCGAAACCCGTCAGGGACAGCAGGTCGCCTGTCTGCAGGAGATCGCTTTCAACAACGGTTGGCTTAGTGCAAAAGAGATCGAAGAAAGTATTCAGGATATGCTCAAGACCGGTTACGGTCAGTACCTTATGCGGATCATCAAAGAAAAATAAGAAATCATGGAAATAATCGCAACAGCTATTCCGGAAGTAAAAATCATCGTTCCAAAAGTTTTCGGGGATGCCAGAGGTTACTTTTTTGAATCCTGGAGTGCCCCCCGCTATGAGGAATCCGGTATCGACTGCAACTGGGTGCAGGATAATGAGTCCAAGTCCCGCTTCGGAGTTTTGCGCGGACTCCATTATCAGGCAGCTCCCTATACTCAGGCAAAGCTCGTCCGGGTCATAGAAGGTGCTGTCCTCGATGTGGCGGTGGATATCCGCAAAGGTTCTCCCACTTTCGGCAAATATGCGGCGGTGGAGCTTTCAGCAGAAAATAAATATCAGCTTTTTGTTCCCCGCGGTTTCGCTCACGGTTTTGTTGTCCTTTCTGACGAGGCTGTTTGCGCCTACAAATGCGACAACACCTACATGCCTTCCCACGAACGGGGGATCGCTTTCAACGATCCCGCTATCGGTATCGACTGGAAAGTCGGCTTGGATAAATACATTCTTTCAGAAAAAGATTCCCGAAATCCCCTCTTTGCCGATGCTGAACTTTTCGATTACAGCACAAAGGAGTATCTGCAATGAAAAAAGTACTCCTCACCGGTGGCAAAGGCATGCTGGGACGCACTTTGTGCGCCGAATTGACCGATTTTGAAGTGATCCCCACCGACTTGCCCGAAGCGGATATCACCGACCAGGCAGGGTTTGATGTGCTGCTCAAAAAAATCGCACCCGATGCGGTGATCCATTGCGCCGCCATGACTGCGGTGGATAAATGCGAATCAGAGATCGATCTTGCTTTCAGACTCAATGCCTTCGGCACAGCCAATGTGGCTGCTGCCTGCCACCGCAACGGGATCCGGCTCATCGCCATTTCAACTGATTATGTGTTTGAAGGCGACTCCCGCCGCCCCTATAACGAATTTGACAAACCTACCGGTGGAAATACCGTTTACGGCAAGAGCAAATTTGCCGGTGAAGAAGCTGTCCGGAACCATTGTCCGGATCATGTGATCTGCCGTATTTCCTGGCTCTACGGCCCCGGAGGCCCCAGTTTCGTACACGCTATGAAAAATCTCGCCGACGGAACCCGTCCGGAACTCAAAGTCGTTGACGATCAGCACGGCAATCCCACCAGCACTCTGGCTGTGGCACGAGCGTTGCGGCACATCTTGAACCGTCCGGAGCTGGCGGGAACATTTCACCTCACCTGCGAGGGCGAAGCCACATGGGCGGAATTTGCCCGCGAGATCTTCGACATCCTGAAGATCCGGCAGAAGGTCGTACCCTGCCGCACCGATGAATTCCCCCGTCCGGCACCCCGTCCGGCCAATTCACGGCTGGATAAGATGATGCTCCGTCTGGCAGGACTGCCCCCCATGCCCCATTGGAAAGAGGCTCTGGCAGAATTCTGTGCTTCAGAATTCGGAGCTTACATGTAATCGTGGTATTCGCTTGAACTCATCAGTTCTTTGAATTCAAGGTAACTTTTTTTGTCCATGACTTTGGGAAGCGCAGCGATCTCACGGGCCTTGACGGCATCGTTTTCAAGAAGCGTTACAGCATCCATAGCCAGAAGTTTTGCCCCCTGAATATAGGCAAGTTCCGGATCGACCACCACAAAGTCTTTGGCATGGGGCGAGCCGCTGAAACCGCCGGAGTAAGCGTGGAGCGCGGGCATCAGCATACTGACATCACCCATGTCGGTGGAAGAACCGCGATGTCCGAAGTTGGTCAATTCGCCGTTGCACAGCTCTTTGAGATTTCCGGCATGAACGGCATTGAGTTCAGAGCAGCTGCGGTAGGGCATGTAGCCGCCGAGGTTGTGGATCTCCACTCCGCCGCCGAAAGCCATGGCGGCAGCTTTGACACAGCGATCCACCACAGCGCAGGCATTTTTCACCGCTTCCGGAGTCTTGGCCCGTACCTGAAGTTCCAGTTCCGCCCGGGCGGGAACCACATTCACCGCGCTGCCGCCGTCGGAAATTATACCGTGGATACGCACAGAATCCTTGTCGTTGAAAATATCCCGCTGCCCGTCGATCATATTCAAAGCCTGACGGGCCATGGTCGCGGCATTGACTCCGGCCCACGGATTCAGTCCGCCGTGAGCGGCGCGCCCTTTGAAAATTATCTGTTTCATACAGAATCCGTTGAAACTTTCGGGCGTAAAAGTGTCATGTCCCGCGTGGATGAGCAGCACCATGTCGATATCATCCAGAAAACCCTGACGGATGAACTCCGGCTTGCCGCCGCAATAAGCGATCTTGCCTTCGTCCATAAGCTGACGGCAATACTCCAGAGCTTGAAATTCCTCCGCCGGAACTGCAATAAAAGCAATCGATCCGCTCAATTCTTTGATTACAGGAGTCAATACTTTGGCCGCAGCCAGCATCATGGTCAACTGGGCATGGTGTCCGCAGGCGTGAGCAGCTCCGGTTGCCGGATCGGCAAAGATGTGTGAAGGAACCGGCAGCGCGTCGAGTTCGCCCATAACAGCGATCTTCGGCCCCGGTTTCCCGCTGTCGATATCGGCTCTGACACCGGTTATTGCCAGACCGCTTTTCACTTCAAGTCCCAATTTTTCAAGTTCGCTCCGGACAAAATCAGAAGTCTTGAATTCCCTGTAACCGGATTCAGGATTTTTAAGCAGATGATCTGCGATCGCCAATATTTCATCGCGTTTGGCATCAATGGCTGTTACGACAGTTTTTTGCAGAGCGTTCATAAAATTTGTACTTTCATTTGATTGAGCGGATCATATTCCGGCAAAAAAACCTTCCGCTCTGAGAACGGAAGGTTTTATGACTTTAAGCCGGAAGGCTTACTTGTTCAGCATGCAGAGCAGCACACCGGCGGCCACAGCTGAACCGATCACACCGGCCACATTGGGCCCCATGGCGTGCATCAGCAGGAAGTTGCCGGGGTCGGACTCCAGACCAACTTTATTGGCCACACGGGCGGCCATAGGCACAGCGGAAACACCGGCAGAACCAATGAGGGGGTTGATCTTTTCTTTGCTGAAAAGGTTCATGATCTTGGCGAAGACCACACCGCCGGCGGTAGCGAAAGCGAAAGCCACGCAGCCGAGGATCAGGATACCAATGGTCTGCAGAGAGAGGAACTGATCGGCAGAAAGCTTGGAACCAACAGCAATACCGAGGAAAATGGTAACGATATTGCAGAGAGCGTTGGCGGCAGTATCGCTCAGACGGCTGACAACACCGGATTCCTTCATCAAATTACCGAACATCAGCATACCGATAAGGGGTGCGGCATCGGGCAGCAGCAGGGCGCAGAGCAGAGTGATGAGAATGGGGAAGCAGATCTTTTCGACTTTGCTCACAGTACGGAGCTGTTTCATCTTGATCTTGCGTTCAGCTTCGGTGGTCAGCAGCCTCATGATAGGAGGCTGGATGACGGGAACCAGAGCCATGTAACTGTAAGCGGCAACTGCAATAGCACCCAGCAAATGGGGGCTCAGACGGGCGGTCACGAAGATGGAGGTAGGACCGTCAGCACCGCCGATGATACCGATGGAACCGGCATCTTTAAGGCTGAAGTCGATTCCGGGGATCGCCCAGGAAAGAGCCACAGCTCCCAGCAGAGCGGAAAAGATACCGAGCTGAGCAGCACCGCCCAGCAGAGCGGTCTTGGGGTTGGCGATCAGGGGACCGAAGTCGGTCATGGCACCCACACTCATGAAGATGAGCAGCGGGAACACACCGGATTCGATACCGACCTGATAGATCATCCACTGCAGACCGCCGGGAGCGGAAATACCTGCCACAGGAATGTTGGCAAGCAAAGCACCGAAACCGATGGGCAGCAGCAGAAGGGGTTCAAAACCCTTGACGATGGCAAGGTAGATCAGCACCAGAGAAATCAGGATCATGATGACACGGCCGATACCCAGGTTCCAGGTGGACTTGAAGCAGGAGCCGGTCTGTTCAATGATCGAGAAAAGACCGGTGGACTCCCACAGAGCCTTGAAACCGTCGCCCCAGCCGGGCAGCGCAACCATGACGGGAGCGGCATTATCCACCGAGTCATGAGCCATGGCGATGGGAGCGAACTTGGCGATGAGATCACCTTTGTTCAGAATGTCGGCAGCATCAGTATTCTTGCCGACTTCAACGACCTTAACGGCAGCATAATTTTTGATCTTGCCTTTGCTGCGGCCTCCGGGAGCAATGGTCATGAGTTCTCCGCCGGGGAAGACTTTGGCTCCCTTGACGAAAGAACGGACATAGACAGTAGCAGGTTTTTCCCAGTCATAGACCAGATAGAAGAATCCTTTGGAATCCTTGTACCAGCTTACCATGGCATCGGAGTTGGCAGCATCTTTTTTGGCGCACTTGGGCAGCACAGCCTTGCCGCACTCTTTGACAGCCTTGGGGCAAGCCTTGCAATCTTTGGCTTTGGGACAAGCCTTTTTGACGGCCTTTTTGCAATCGGCCTTGACAGCGGCAGCGGCCTTTTTGACCGGAGCCTTGACCTGAGGTTCTGCGGGAGCAGCAAAAGCACTCACGCCCAGAACCAGGGTCAGCATGGCAGTTGTGATATATTTGAACATGATTGAAAATACTCCTGAAAAAGGATTACTTGATGCTGATAAGAGCGTCACCGGCGGCAACAACGGCACCCTGAGCGGCATCGACAGAAGCGACCACACCGTCTTTACCGGCTTTGATCTCGGTTTCCATCTTCATGGCCTCAAGGATCACCACAGTATCATCAGCGGAAACAGAATCACCGGCCTTGACCAGGATCTTGTTGACAGTACCGGGCATGGGAGCGGCCACGGTAGTGGCTTCACCGGAACCTGCGGCAGCGGGTTTGGCGGCGGCAGCGGCAGCGGCATCGGCACCTTCCTTGACTCCGACCTTGAAGGTCTTGCCGTTGACGGTGGCGGTGAATTCGTTACCGGCGGCATCGACTTCGACGACCACAGCCTGACCGTCGATAGTGGCGGTGTAGGCGGCAGCACCCTTGGCGGCGGGTTTGGCAGCTTCAGCATAACGGATACCGTTGGGTTTGTCGCCCTGGAGGAACTTCAGACCCTTTTCGCCGCAGGCGGCGACGATGAAGATGTTTTCATCGGTAACAGGGAGTCCGGCTTCTTCCAGCAGTTTGGTATTGTAGGCGATACCCAGTTTGGGATTTCTGTCGTTGATATCGACCACAGCTTCGGTGGTGGGTTCGAGGCCCAGCTGTTCGGAAGCCATTTTCACGATTTCCGGATCGGGAGCCACGGGGGTCTTGCCGAAGTAGCCCAGAACCATCTTGCCGTAACCGTTCTTGTCGATGTTCTTCCAGGCACCGAACATGGTGTTGGCAAAAGCCTGCTGGAAATAGAACTGGGAAACAGGGGTCACGGAAGTTCCGAAACCACCCTTGGCAACCGCTTCGCGCATAGCGTCGATGCATTCATCGTACTTGTCGAGGCAGTTGTTGTCGCGCATCATCTGGGTATTGGCAGTCAAAGCACCGCCGAGCATGGGGCTGAAGATGATCTTGGGGGAAACCTGCATGGATTCCGGAGGCATGAAGTATTTTTCCATGCATTTTTCGAAGACCTTTTCAGCGGCGAGGATCTTTTCGGGATCGATGTCGAGGGTATACTCAGTTCCGCGCAGTCTCTGGTACATGACGAGGATATCGGCTTCGCAGGTTCCGCCGGAAAGCGGACTCATGGCAAGGTCGATCACATCGGCACCGGCTTCGATAGCGGCCCAGTTACAGGCAACAGCCATACCTGCGGTGTCGTGGGTGTGGAACTGGATCTCTTTGTCGTTGCCCAGCATCTGACGGGCCATCTTGATGGTTTCGTAGACGGTCTGGGGAGTGGAGGTACCGGAAGCATCTTTGAATGCCAGAGAGTCGAAAGGAACGCCGCTGTCGAGAATGCTCTTGAGGCTGTCAGCGTAGAATTTGGGGCTGTGAGCATAGGATTCGGTCAGTCCGGGAGCAAGTCCCATCATGGTTACGGTGACCTGGTGCTTGAGGCCTGCCTTGTGAATGCTGTTGCCGGAAGGGATCAGGTTGCGGACATCGTTGAGAGCGTCGAAGTTACGGATGGTGGTGATACCATGCTTTTTGAACATGC
>JAFVRT010000289.1 GCA_017504125.1 Lentisphaeria bacterium | reverse complement strand
TCTGTTTCCGGTGTTATACCGGGTAAAAAACATGAATTTTCCATGCCTGAAAAAAATAAGTTCAACCTGAAAGATATCTGCAGATCCTACACCCCGATAAAAGACGCTGCGATCGTTTCCTTCGTGATCTCTGTTCCGGAAAAATGCAGCTGTTATATCGGTATGGGAGCAGATTACTGGTTCACATGTTACCTTGACGGTAAACTGATCGGCACAACAGAACCTGAAGGCGAAAAATCTGATGAGCCTTTTTTCTTAAATCATTTTTTCAAAGCCGAACTGAAAAAAGGAGATAACCGCTTTTTCGTCCACACCAGGCCGGGACATGGCAGCTGGTTATTTTCATGCGGGATCCTGCCGGATTTTGACCAATGGCCCGCTGACCAGAAAAAACGGCAGAAGCTTTTCTCCAGGGCATTCCCTTCAAATACAGTTTTCGGTCCTTTCGTCACCCGTATTTCCACAGATAAAGCAACCGTAAGTCTGGAATATCACAAAAATATCGCAGCAGCAGTGCGTTACAGGATTTCCGGCAGTAAGGAAAAATATAAAATTGCAGCACCTCAACCGGTCTATGGTCTTCTGCCGCGGAAAAAACTCCATTGTTTTGAACTGACACAACTCTCTCCCGGCAGTAAATATGAGTTTGAAATAACCGATCTCGAAAAAATACCGGGCCGTATCGCTTCCGGAACATTTTCCACTCTGCCGGATAAAAAAAGCGATCATGTCATGACCGCCATAAGCGACACTCAAACCACACCTCAGAAACGGATAAAGCTGATCCGTTCATTGGTACGCAAAGGTATGTTCAAAAACACCGATCTCCTGATTGCGCTGGGAGATGTTTCAAGCTGGTACGATGACTTCAATAAAAACTATCTGACAAGTTTCCTCATTCCCTTCCGGCAGGCTGGTGTCAAAGCCCCCTTTTATCCGGTTCGGGGCAATCACGAATACCGGGGCCCTGATACCGGAAAATACACAAACTTTTTCGGATGCCCCTACTACGCATTCCGGTACGGAGAAGTTCTTTACATCGTTCTCGATACCGGAGAAGACAAGTCGACCATTTATAAAAACGGCCACTATACACTCCTGACCGATACAAAGAAACATTTTCAGGATCAGAAAATATGGTTGGAAAATTTGATCAAAAGCAAGATGTGCAAAACAGCCAAAAAACGCATAGTTCTTGCTCATGCGCCTCCATTTGAGTGGGAAAAAGGATATTATGCCAAAAATATCGCAGGCTTCGCTTCGGCATTTTTCGGTTCTTCTCCACGCTGCCCCATCGATCTGTGGCTTTGCGGTGATATCCATTCTCCATACCGTTTCGATCCCGTGACCAGAGAACTTGCCGGAGCCCCCAGAAAAGCCTCAGCCAGGCGTAAACTCCGTCTTACCTCCAACGACCTGAAAAATATCCATTTCCCGGTCTATGTCAATGACGGTCCCCGTGGGGCAGGACAATTTTACAGCGTGACCAGAGTGAAAGTTACTGACGATGCCCTGCATATAATCTGCACCGGTGAGGACGGAACCGTAATGGATGAAGTCATACTCCGGAAAGGCCGGCCTTTTGAAGTCAAAAGAGGTATTTTCAAAAAATATGTCCCATATAAAAAATAATTCCATGTCAGTAAAACTTTTATCCCCGGCAGGCAGCTTTGAATCTCTCAGCGCAGCCCTTGCCAATGGAGCCGATGCCGTTTATTTCGGCGTCGGCAAGCTGAACATGTGCTCACGGGGAGCTCTGAACTTTTCTGCCGACGATCTGCCTGCAATCGTTGATATGTGCCGCAGCAAAGGTGCTGAAGCGTGGATGACACTCAACACTATCGTTTTTGACAACGAACTTGAAGAAGTCCGCCGCCTCTGCCGTATTGCCCGTGATTCCGGAGTCGATGCCGTCATCGCCGCTGATACTGCAGTACTTGAAATTGCCAGAAGCTGCAATTTGAGCATACATCTTTCAGTTCAGGCCTATATCGCCAATCTGGGAGCAGTGCGCTTTTACTCCCGTTATGCTGATGTCATGGTACTGGCAAGGGAACTTTCTCTGGCACAGATCTCTGCGATCTGCCGCGGGATCAAAGAAGAAAATATCACCGGACCTTCCGGTGAATTGGTAAAGATCGAAGTATTTATCCATGGTGCATTATGTGTTGCCGTTTCCGGAAAATGCTACATGAGTCTTGCGGTATTCAATTCATCTGCCAACCGCGGCGACTGCTACCAGCCATGCCGCAGAGCTTATAAGGTAACCGATGCCGTAAACGGCCAGGAACTGGAAATCGAAAATCACCATGTCATGTCACCGGCAGATCTGTGTACCATAGAAATACTTCCACGGCTGCTGGATGCAGGAGTTTCGGTTCTCAAGATCGAAGGCCGGGGTCGTTCATCCGATTATGTGGCCGCAGTAACAAAAGTATACCGGGAAGGTGTGGATATGTGGACAAAAGGTGCAACTCCCGATGCTGAAAAAATAAATCTCTGGAAAGAAACCCTTGCGGGAGTTTTCAACCGCGGTTTCTGGCATGGCGGTTACTATCTGGGCGAAAAAACCGGAGAATGGGCCAATTCAGCAGAAAACAAATCCACCCGTATCAAGATCCTGTGCGGCAAAGTACTCAACTACTATGCAAGATCCGGGATCGTTCAGGTACAGCTCACCTCCGGAAGTGTGAAATCAGGTGAAAGATTTCTGATCACCGGTCCAACTACCGGAGCTGCAGAAGGTATTCTGTCTTCGCTGTACTGTGAAGATCTTCCGGTCAGTCAGGCGGCAAAAGGAAAAGAAATAACTTTTCCCTTCCCTGTCCATGTCAGAAAAAACGATTCTTTTTTTCTTCTTGCCGACCGCAATGACAATTGAAATCCCCCTTGCTTTAAATGCAAATCAAGTGTATATTAAACCGAAGCAGAATAAAACGCTTGTTCATATCCGATTATTGTATTATGGATCCATTTATCAGAGCATTTACCGCCTCACAGCTCCGCGGTGCAGCAGCCGGATGCGCATTATGCGGCCCGCTGGTTTCTTTTCTGACCAATTTGCGCTGCCGCGATCTGACTTTGGAACATGCTGTTATCGACGGAGTACTGACTTCGGTCTGTATCGCCTTAACAGTAGCTCCGGGATCTGAATTCGTATTCAGGTACGGAATGAAGAAAAATCCCTGGTTCAAGCTGGAAGATCATCCATTAGGGGAGTGCAGTAAGCTTCTGGAACTGCTGCCCCGTTCCAATTGGGGGATCGGAGGCTTTTTTGCACTTTCCGGAGCTGCAGTATGCGCCATAGTGCTCTATCTTATTTTTTCCGTGGCCGCCATTGAAACGATATCCTTTGGGACATTCATTATTTTCAAACTCATTTTTACGGCATTGCTTGGGGCAACAACGGCCCGCTTTGCAGCATTGAATAATTTCCGTTACAAATAAAGAAGAATTTCCATGCAGACAACCCCTAAATCCATGCGGCTGCAGATAGCCATTTCCGGACGGGTAAACTCCGGAAAATCCACCTTGCTGAACAAGATTTCCGGACAGGATATCTCCATAACTTCTCCAATTCCCGGAACCACTACTGATGTAGTGGAAAAACCTATGGAACTCCGTCCCATCGGCCCGGTTCTCTTTCTTGATACTGCCGGTCTTGCAGATGATACACAGTTGGGAACAAACCGGATGGAAAAAAGCTTAAAGGCTTTCGACCGGGCAGATATCATGCTTCTTATCACTGCTCCGGGAGTATGGGGCGAAACAGAAGAAAAACTCCTTGCGCTTGCATCAGAACGCAAGATAGCAGTCATTCCGGTAATAAACAAATGTGACAGCAATGTCCCTGATACAGTATTCACCGGACTCCTGAAAGAAAAATGCGGCAATGAAGCTGTTCTTATAAGCGCAACAGCAGACTCCCGTGAAGAGATCCTTGATAAAATCAAACCCGCTCTTATCGGAGCAGTCCCGGAAGAATTTGTTACGCCTCCTCCGATGATCGGCGATCTGATAACTCCCGGTTCAACCGTGGTACTTATCGTTCCCATTGATATCCAGGCTCCCAAAGGACGGCTGATACTGCCACAGGTACAGGTATTGCGTGAAATTCTTGATTCCGGCAGTACTGCGGTAATTTGCAAGACATCAGATTACCGGAAAACTCTTGAAAATATGAAAACTCCCCCTGCCCTGATTATCTGCGATTCACAGGTGGTGGATACCATGGTGGAACAGACTCCGACTGATATCCCGTGTACAACTTTTTCCATACTGCTTTCGCGCATCAAAGGCGATCTGGATTCATTTATGCGGGGAACTGAGGTAATAAAACAGCTTTCGCCCGGTGATAAAGTACTTATTTCAGAAGGATGTACCCACCATGCCGGAGATGACGATATCGGCAGAGTCAAAATACCCAGGATGCTGGAAAAAAAAGCAGGAGGGAAATTGGACTTTACGATCTGTGCTGGCCATGATTTTCCGGAAAATCTTTCTGAATACAAACTGATTCTCCATTGCGGAGCATGTATGCTCAACCGCAGAGAAGTCCTGCGGCGGCTTCAATTGGCCGGTACTGCCGGAGTTCCGGTGGTAAATTACGGTATGGCGATAAGCTGCTGCAAAGGAGTACTCGACCGGGTAATGGGGCCATTCCGGAAATAATTACTGAAAAATAATATTTTCCGCTTGTATTTATATTTTTCAGATGATAAATTAATTCATCGTTATAAAAATCCCGTATATTTTTGGAAACGGGAGTTAGAAAAACTGTTCAGGAGAAAAAAATGCTGAAATTCAATGATGGGCGCGATTGGTTTTTAGAGAAACATTACGGCATGTTTATCCATTGGGGCATCTACTCCGTTGGCGGACGCTCTGAATGGGAACGGAAAAAATATAATGTTCCCGAAGAAGAATATGACAAATACATTCCTCAGTTCACCGCAGAAAAATTCGACCCTGCCCAATGGTTGGATATCGCTCAGGGTGCAGGCATGGAATATATCGTTTTCACTACCAAACACCATGACGGTTTCTGCATGTGGGATACCAAATATACTGACTACAATGTTATGCATACCGCTTTCGGCAAAGATCCTTTGAGGATGTTGGCCGATGAGTGCCACAAACGCAATTTCCCGCTGGTTCTCTACTACTCCTGCATGGACTGGGCTCAGGAAAATTATCCCAACGACGGAACATGCAACAGCGTTCACACCGATCCGTCAAAGCACGATATGCCCAAATACATGGAGTTCCTGAAAAATCAGATCCGGGAACTCTGTACCGAATACGGTGAGATCCACGGTATCTGGTGGGATAACAATAACACCAGATACGCAGATCCTTCGGTCAACGCCCTGATCCGCGAACTGCAGCCCAAGGCGGTAATCAATGACCGCGGATTCAGTCCGGACGGAGATTTCCGTACTCCTGAACGCAACGGCAAAAATGATGATTCTCCTTTCAGATTGCCGACTGAAGCATGCGATTCCATTTCCCGCGGCAGCTGGTGCTGCATGAAGGACGGGGATTACAATTCATCCCGGTACTGCATGAGCAATATTACAGCTTACATCGCCAGAGATGCCAATTTCCTTTTGAATATCGCTCCGGAATCAGACGGAACCCTTTCCAAACCTTATGTCGATGTGCTGAACAAAGTTTCCCCCTGGTTCAACCGGGTCAGAGAAGCCTTGTACGCGCCTCATCAGCAATGGGTCGTGTATAATCAGAACATCATCTGTACCGGAAAAGGAAATACGCTCTATTTCTTCCTTATGACCCCTCCTTCCGGAACCAATCTTGCGTTGATCCCCCTCAACACTCCGGCAGTTTCAGCAGAACTGCTCAACACCGGGAAACAGCTTGAAGTCATGTGCAAGGGCACAACTTCAAATAAAGAACCTACGATCATCATCAGAAATTATCCCGCTGATGAACTTTACGGCGAAATACCGGTATTGAAACTGACCTTCAGGGAAAATATCGGTGAGGTTATTGCAAAAGCCTCTGCACACTATTATTCATGGTAAAAATATGAAGAAAAATAACAAGTTTGACTTGTATTTATTCTTTACAGAAGTAAATTAAAAAAGAAACAAATATTTTCTGCATAAAATGTGCGGAAAAGCAATAATTCAGGAGTAAAATCATGAGTGAAAAAGTAAGAGTCGGTATCATCGGTATCGGAACTATCGGTTCCGTCCATGCCAATGCCTATGCCAAAGTGGACAATGTGGAAGTGGTCGCGCTCTGCGATATTCTGCCCGATCGTCTGGCTGAAAAAGCAAAAGTTCACAATGTCGCCAAAACCTATGCTGACTATAACGAACTGCTGGCAGATCCCGAAATCGATGCCGTAAGCGTTTGCGTTCCCAACAACATGCACGCTCCCATCGCCATCGCCGCATTGAACGCCGGAAAACATGTCATGCTGGAAAAACCCATGACTCTTTCCGCCGAATTGGGCAAACAGATCCTCGCTGCCCGCGACAAAGCCGGCAAACAGCTCCAGATGGGTATGGTCTGGCGTCAGAAACCCCAGGCCCGTCTGGTCAAAGAGATCGTTGAGAACGGCCGTCTGGGCGATGTCTACCAGATCCGTGTAAGACTTATCCGCCGCCGCGGTATTCCCGGTCTTGGCGGCTGGTTCACCACCAAAGCCATGTCCGGCGGCGGCGGTCTGATCGACATTGCTGTCCACTTCCTCGATTTGGTCATGTGGCTTTCCGGAAAATGGAACCCCACCAAAGTCAGTGCCAAAACCTATTCAAAATTCGGTTCCCCCATTGCCGACTATCACTTCGTTGATATGTGGGCCGGCCCTCCGAAAGCTGACGGAACCTTTGATGTCGATGACTATGCCACCGGTATGGTCCGTTTCGGCAGCGAAACCACCCTCACCTTTGAAGTTGCCTGGGCCTGCAATGCTCAGGACGAAAGCTATGTGGAACTGCTCGGAACCAAAGGCGGCGTGAAGATCTCTCTGGATTCCGATCCCGTCCTTCATACCGAAATCGACAACCGTATCGCTGATGTCACTCTGAAATACAATAAGAAAGACGAAGCTTTCGCTGACGAATTGCAGAAATTCGCCAATGCCGTTCAGGGCAAAGGCGTGGTTCCCGCCACCGGCGAAGAAGGCGTTGTCGCCATGAAACTGCTGGATGCCATTTACAAATCCAGCGAACTCAATTGCGAAGTTGATGTCTGATTTCTGCTGAACAGCGATGATCCGCTGCCTGTCGTACCTGAAAAAGCTGTACACTTACTGCAGACGGAGTTATTGCTGAA
The DNA here is from genome assembly GCA_017504125.1 of Lentisphaeria bacterium. Taxonomy (GTDB): domain Bacteria; phylum Verrucomicrobiota; class Lentisphaeria; order Victivallales; family Victivallaceae; genus UBA1784. The sequence continues at coordinate 3,629 of JAFVRT010000289.1, read as the reverse complement.
CGGTAAAATCATGAAAAACGCAAACGGTACTGTGAAAGTTTCACAGTACCGTTTTTTGCAACTGAAATATATCTTTTATCAAGGTGTATTGCTGCCGTACTCTTTGACTATAAGAAATATTGCCGTGATCTGTCCGGGAACCCAGAAAAGACATGTCAGCAACACCATAAGTGCAAAGGTTCCGCATCCGACATCTTTCAACCCGATTATGCCCAAAGGCGGCAGCAGAAGTGCCAGTATTATTCTGAAAATCAATTCTGCAGGACTCATATTTTTCAACTCCTCAATATAAAATATTTATTTTTCTTTTTTCAAAGCCTTGATCTGATCCCGTAAATCGGCAGCCCGTTCAAACTCCAATGCTTCAGCAGCCCGGAGCATCTCTGCAGTAAGTTCATCAATAAGTTTTCTGCCTTCAGCTTCAGAGATCCCCAATTTGGACAAATCAAGTTCTCCCTCAACAGAGAAAATTGCATCAGCGATCCCGGAAGAGCTTCCGCTGCGTTTATTTTTTCTGTTTTTGGATCCGATGATCTCGACAATGGATTTTCCCGGAGCTTTGATGATCGTCCGGGGGGTAATATTATGTTCTGCATTGTATGCCAACTGTTTTTTACGGCGTGCGTTGGTCTACCGGATAAGTTCCTCGATAGCCGGAGTTTTTTCATCAGCATAAAGGATCACCCGGCCTTCTGCATTCCGGGCCGCCCGTCCGGCGGTCTGGACAAGAGAACGCACCGAACGCAGAAATCCGGTTTTATCAGCATCAAGGATAGCTACAAGAGCAACTTCCGGCAAATCGATCCCTTCCCGCAGCAAATTGATTCCTATAACGCAGTCACAGCTGCCTTCCCGTAACTTTTTCAACACCCGTACCCGCTCAAAAGCATCAAGTTCAGAATGCAGATAAGCGGCATTGATCCCGACTTCAGAAAGATAATCTGACAACCGCTCAGAACTTTTTTTGGTCAGAGTAGTCACAAGAACACGCTGTTTTCTGCTGATGCAATCACGGATCTCTGCAATAACATCATCCAATTGCCCTTCAAGCGGCCTGATTTCGATTTCCGGATCAGGCAACCCCGTCGGACGGACAACAAGTTCAACAGTCTCCCCGGAACGCTCCAATTCAAAAGTTCCCGGAGTGGCTGAAACATAAACCGTATCTCCGGTGAGAGCTTCAAACTCCTCAAAACGCATCGGTCTGTTTTCAAGAGCCGACGGAAGACGGAAGCCATGTTCAACCAATACCTCTTTCCGGCTGCGGTCAGCCTTGTACATGGCCTGTATCTGGGGCAAAGTCACATGGGATTCGTCGATTACAGTAAGAAAATCATCTGGAAAAAAATCAAAAAGACAATATGGACGCATACCGGGCTTGCGTTTTGAAAGATGCATGGAGTAATTTTCAATGCCGCTGCAGTAGCCGATCTCATTCATCATTTCCAGATCACAATTGACCCGCTCTCTGACCCGCTGAGCCTCAATGAGCAGATTGCGTTCTTCAAAAAAACGCACCCGCTGCTCCATTTCTTCTCTGATAGCCCCGGAAGCCTCTTTGATCCGTTCAGGAGGCATAACAAAATGTTTACACGGAAAAAGAGTTCCCAGTTCAACTTCTGCTTTGCGCTTACCGGTAAGAGCATCTCTGCGTTCAATGAACTCAACCTCATCACCGAAAAATCCGACCCGGATAAATTCTTCATTCTGAGGTTCAAACACATCGACCGTATCTCCCCGTACGCGGAACTCTCCTTTACCGGGAGCAGTATCGTTTCTGGTATACTGAACAGCCACCAATCTTTTCAGCAATTCATCTCTGCCGATCGTGTCGCCGACAGAAAGCCGGACACACATTTCATTGTATTCCTCAGGAGCCCCCAGACTGTATATACATGAAACACTTGCTACAATAATGACATCACGCCGTTCCACCAAACTCGCAGTAGCAGAAAGACGGAGTTTTTCAATTTCCTCATTGATCGAGGAATCTTTGGCAATATAGGTATCGGTTTGAGGTATATATGACTCCGGCAGATAGTAATCGTAGTAACTGATAAAGTATTCAACAGCATTTTCCGGGAAAAATCCCTTGAATTCACTATATAATTGAGCTGCAAGAGTCTTGTTATGGGAAAGTACCAGCACCGGACGGTCACATTGAGCGATCACATTGGCCAATGTGAATGTTTTTCCGGAACCGGTTACTCCCAACAATGTTTGATAACGCTTTTTCTGCTCAAGTCCGGCGACCAGCGAAGCGATCGCTCCCGGCTGATCACCGGCCGGAGGAAATGGCTGGTGGAGCTTGAAAATCCCCATTGGATCCGGTTTGCCTTATTTCAGCTCATCTTTTCGATGATCTTCACCAGCGGCATAAAAAGCGCGATAACGATAGTACCGACGATACCGGCCAAACCCACGATCATAAGCGGCTCGATCATGGAGGTCAAAGCACCTACCGCGTTATCCACTTCATCCTCATAGGTATCCGCGATCTTGGTGAGCATTTCCGGCAGTTTACCGGTTTCCTCACCCACTTCGACCATGGAAACCACCATTTCTTCAAACACCTGAGTCTTACCCAGCGGCGGAGCGATACCTTCACCTTCTTTCACAGCATCATGAACCTTTTGGATCGCACTTGCCACGACCTCATTTCCACTGGTTTCTTTAACGATAGCCAGAGCATTCAATACCGGCACACCGGAACTCATCAAAGTTCCCAAGGTACGGGAAAAGCGGGAAACTGCAGTTTTTGCAATAATAGGCCCGAACAACGGAATATTGTATTTCACCCAGTCAAATGCCCATTTCCCCTGAGGGATCTTGACCAGTATAACGAAAAATATCACAACTCCGGCAACACCGCCCACATACATATACCACTTGGAAACCAGAGTATTACTCATTCCGATGATCAGCATGGTGATACCAGGCAGCGGTTCCGAGGGGCCGAGAAGATCACGGAAGATCTTTTCAAAGTTCGGCACGATAAAGATCATCAGACCGACCATAGCCAGAATTGAAATAGACAGAATAACGATAGGATAAATCATGGCCGATTTGACTTTTCCGGCGATCTTGGCGGCTTTTTCCATAAAACTTGCCAGACGGTCGAGAATGATTTCCATAGCACCGGAAGCCTCGCCGGCACGCACCATGTTCAAATAGAGTTTATCGAAAGATTTTGGGTGCTGTGAAAGAGCTTCGGCAAATGTGGCACCGCCTTCTACTGTATCGGCAGTACGGCCGAGAACTACACGCACAGCCGGATTTGTAGCCTGCCGTTCAAGAGTACGCAGCGAACGGATCAAAGGCAGACCGGCTGAAAGCAGAATCGCCAGCTGACGGGTCAGCACAGTAAGCTCTTTGCGCTTGATGACCATGGGACCGAGGGCCATGTTGAATCCGCCGCCTGTGGCTTTGGCTTTTTTAGCAGCCACTACCATCTTGACAGAAGTCGGGAACATTCCTTTCTGTTTAAGTTCTGCTACAGCTGCGGCTTCGGTATCGGCAGTAATACGGCCTTTCTGTTCCTTACCTTTGCTGTCCATTGCTTTGTAAGCATATTGTGGCATGGTAAACTCCTTTTTTACAGATAAACAATAAATTCAAAAAAACATCAG
>JAFVRT010000288.1 GCA_017504125.1 Lentisphaeria bacterium | reverse complement strand
GCTGATCGCCTCAAGTGACTCAGGCGCATTGATATTGGCAAATTTATGCAGCAGCGTTCCTAATGCTGCCGCAGCTTCTCCAACCGGAGTCGGAGTAAGTATTCTTTTCCGTCCGACCGGTTTGTCCGGCTGGGTTCCGACACCCACCAATTCGAGCTCCGGAGAACCATGCAAAACCTTCAAAACCGGAACTGCGATTTTTCCGGAACCGGCAAAATATACTTTAAGTTTTTCACTCATGATCTGTAATCACTTATCTTTCAATTCAAACGAACAACGCCATAAAGAACGGCTGAAAAGAAATAATTCAGCTTCAACGGTGCTGTTTTTTTTACGGACAGTCAATACCGGAGCTGCTGCAAGTTCAAGATGTATTCCGCATATTTTGCCGGCCTCTGCAACAGCAGCTTTGGCGATCACGGCAGAATCGTTATCAGCATCAACAGCCACAGCTCCACCAGGGAAATGCTCCATTGCACTTGCTGCCAGACGGGAACTGAGAGCCAGCACCGTTTCAGCTTCTGTAAGCTGCTGAGGAACAGGATTGTCTACAATATTCCCCTCTGGAGGAGTTCCGGGAGGCAACAGTTCAACGCAGCCGCAGCAGAACAACATCATCAATAACACAAGTACAGCAAATCCATCAGCACGATATTTTTTCATTTTCTTTTCCTCCTGATGCAATAGGCACTGCAGCGCGGACAGCGGCACAATGAAACAGGTTTTTCAGGCACAAAGGACAAATGACAACGATCACATTCAAAAAGATGCCGGCTGCTCAAACGCCATTCATGATTTTTTTTACGCATCTGCAGCCGCAGCGCAAGGAAAGCAATTCCTCCTACTGCCAGCAGCAGTACTACGCTGAAAAAATCTCCGGTACTCAATGAAATCATTTCAGCCCTCCGTTTTTCGGCCATACTGCCAGCATGCCGGAAAATCCCACGCCTTCCCGCGCTTTCTGTTCCAAGGCATCAGCCGCTTTACGGTCAAACTCCATACTGCCGGAACTTTCAACGATCCTGAAAGATGTGCCTGCCCAATTTTTTTCTGCCTTCAACAACAAATTTTTTCCGTCAGAAACAGTCGGCAAACCATGCAATACGGCACATATTGCTCCATTATTATCAAAAACCGGAACATCATCACATCTCTCCTGCGGAGGGAGTACGGGGAGTAAAACTTTAAAAAAGCTACCTGTTTTTTCACTCTTTTCGAGCTTCAGCGGCACAACAGCATTAGCCGGGAGCACCGATTCCGGAGCTTTGGAAATAATATCGGTGAATGTTGAAATACCGGGCATCACACTTCTGAGTTTTTCCGGCAGCAATGCAGAAAATACTCCGCTTGAGTTGTAACCGAAAATATTGGACGGCTGGTTCAACATCTGCCAGCGGTAAAAATTCCTGAGCTCGTTCTTGTTGCCGGGCAGCATAAGCATTACGCTTCCTCCATAATATTTTTCATCCGACAAAACAGGAGCTGTATGGCGGACAAACAGCAGTATGACCACAGCGGCCCCCATCACCCAGCATATACTTTTTACCAATATATTCTGATCTGAATTGTTTTTCAAAAAAAATATCACTTGTCAAATCTCAATTTATACTGCTCATCAGGCGGCATTACCGGCAAGAAGCAATTTAATCCGACATTTCCGACCATGGCAAGCACCTGAGCAACGATTTCGTACGGTGCTCTGCGATCGACCATTATTGCTATCATAGGTACCGGACGGCCGGGTAATTTAGTTAATTCCTCCTGAAGCTGCGAAAGCTCGACCGGCCGACTCCTGAAAAAAACTTTCCATTCCCCCCAGGTAGTTCCGGCCGGCATGATCGAAATAGCATACTGATGTATATCCGCGATAGCCGGAGCTTTGACTTTAGGCATTTCGACCCGGATCCCGGACATGCGCGTATAGGACCCCGATTGGGCAAAAAACCACAGCAGCAGAAAAAATATATCAACCAAAGCAATCATGACCGGCAATCCGGTAAACATTTTCTGTTTACCGCAATAGCGTCGTTCCCATAATTGCCTGTGATGCGGTGTAATCATTTCACATGCTCCGTTGTACCATGCTGTTTGTCAAAAAATGAAGTGATTTCCATGGAAGCCTTTTCCATATCCAAAAGGATGACATTCAATCTGGCAACCAGATAATTATGTCCGAGATAGCATATAATAGCTCCGGTGATCCCGGCACCGGTGGTAGTCAGGGCAGTTCCCATTGCATCCGCCAATTCAGGGATCATTCCGGAAGATATCCTGGTTGCCTCAAAAGCATCAGTCATTCCGGCAACGGTGCCCAGAAATCCCAGGAGCGGCATAATAAATCCGATAGTCCCGATAAACTGGATATGGCGTTCAAGTTTGGGGATTTCCACAATAGCAACTTCATCCATGGCATTTTTCAAATCATCACCGTTCTGTTGTGCAAGGATCGCAGCACTGAGCAATTTTGCAGTTGGACCGGGGGTATTATCACACAAACTCAATGCTTCAACAAAAGAGTTTCGCTGCAAAGTATTCCGCAATCCGCGCAAAAGTTCCGGAACATTGATCTCATCCCGATGAAACTGCATGACTTTTTCCAGAAAAAAGATAACGGCAAGAATAAAAGCTCCCGCAATGATCCACATTACGGGACCTGATTTATAGATCATTTCCAAATAAGTCATATTGCTGATTCTCCATAACTGTTTTTTTCAATCAAGCAGATTGTAATGTTTCTGAATTTCTTTCAAATAATTCCGCAATTCATCGCTGCTGCCTGGCAGCGCAAGATAAGAATACATCTGATAAACTCTTTGTGCCCTTTGAGATCCATCCGGCATATCTACGGCACTGAGAATTATCCGCAACGCACTGTGAGCAGCTCTGGCACACCAGCTGCCAACGCCGGAACTGTTCCGTATCTTCGCTGATGAAACTGCAAGGGATAACAATTTTTCATATACTTCAAGTGCTTTCATATTCATTGAACTGTATTCAAATGCCAAACCAAGTTTGTACAATGCCTGGACCCGTAATGCGGGAAATTCAGTTTCTGAAGCCAACCTGGCATATATGCGTCTTGCTGCGGCAAGATTTTCAGGTTTCCGCAACAGCAAATGACAATCGGCAGCTTCTCCGGCAGCGATTTGTGCCATTACTCCGTGACCGCCCAGTTCGCCGGCCCGTTCATAGTATTTCAAAGCCTGCTGATATTTTCCGGATTGAAAACAGCTGCTTCCTCCGCGCATCGCAGCTTCCACAGCAAAGGTGGTGTTCGGATATTTATCCAGAATCCTGTCAGCATACTCTACTGCAGTTGTATAGTTTCCTATCTTCTCAAATAGTTTCACAGCGAGAATAAGAGCTTCCGGAGCTTTTGAACTGTCAGGACGCATACGCAGGAATTTTTCCAGCAACTCCAAAGCTTCATCATATCTGCCTT
>JAFVRT010000027.1 GCA_017504125.1 Lentisphaeria bacterium | reverse complement strand
TGTATCGGCCAGAAAACCGCTTTTTATGGACGAAAGTGCACATAACTGGCGTTTCATCCAAATGGGATTCTCTCTCGGCTGGAATGCTGTTGCTTTAAAAAGCTGCAAAACCCTTGCCGGAGCGATCCTTTCCCTTTGCTGGGCCAAAGCACATGGGCTTGCCCTGATGGTCCAGGATCTTACCAACCCGCGCATGTCCATGCTTGCCCATACCCAATTGGCGGCCTATGCCGGAACGATCCGTGGAGTGGAATGCAACGCACCTCAATTTTACCCGGCGGCATCTCTGCCGGATGAAAAAATCTATCCAGGCCTTTTTGAAAGACGCAACGGTGTTATCAAATTGGATTTTCTTGAAGAACCGGGGCTTGGCATAAGGGAAGGAATAATCAATACAGATCTGCCCCTCCCGGCGGTAGTAGAAGGAGTTTTATGAGTTTTCAAAAAGTTGGATTCGGGATCATAGGTACTGGCGCAGTTGCTGCTGCTCACGCTATGGCTATAACTAACAGCGATTTCGCAACCCTCAAAGCAGTTTTCGATGTAGTTCCGGAACGGGCGCAGGAATTTGCAGCAAAATACAATACTGTTGCAGCCGGAAGTTTTGAAGAATTTCTCGCTATATCAGGTTTGGAAGCAGTAACTGTTGCAACCCCAAGCGGATTCCACCACGATCCGGTAGTTGCGGCAGCCAGAGCCGGTAAACACATTCTCTGTGAAAAGCCGCTTGATATCACTCTTGAAAAGATCGATGACATGATAAGTACTTGTGAAAAGTGCAATGTCCTGTTGGCAGCGATCTTTCAATCACGCTTCAAAAAAGCGGTGGTGGCAATACGCAAAGCCATTGATGAAGGCCGTTTCGGAAAACTGGTTTCCGTATCTGCAAAGCAGCTCTGGTATCGGGATGAATCATATTACAAGAGTGCATCATGGCGCGGCACCTGGGCTGTCGACGGCGGCGGAGCTTTGATGAATCAGGGCAGCCACACCGTAGATCTTCTCCTCTATCTTGGCGGAGAAGTCAAAAAAGTTTGCGGTCATACCGCAAATTTCGTACATGATATCGAAGTGGAAGATTCTGCTTTTGTGCGTATGGATTATGTAAACGGTGCAAGCGGTTCTCTGGAAGTTTCTACTGCATGCAATCCGGGATTCCCGGTAACCATCGAAATCACCGGGACCCGCGGCAGCGCAGTCCTGAAACAGGATACCCTGGAACGCTGGGTCTTTGCCGAAGAAAAACCGGAAGATGAAGTGATCCGGAAAGAATTCGCATCCGGAACTTCCCGTTCCGGCGGAGCCAGTGCTGCCATGGATTTCGATTATCACGGCCACATGGAACATGTGGACAATCTTGCCAGAGCCATCCGTAACGGAGAAGCCCTGATATTGAGCGGCAGGGACGGCCGTCTTGCAGTAGAGTTCATTCAGGCGGTATACGAATCGAGCCGTACCGGACTGCCGGTTACATTGAGATGATCTATGGAACGCGATCTCAGATTTCCCCAGGTAAAATATCTTTACGGATCTTTCGTAGAGAAAGGTTCTGCGTTTGAACAGCTTACAGCTCACATCCACGCAGATTACTGGCAGCTTGAGATCGCTGTTTCCGGAGATTTGCTGCTGCGTCTTGATGATCGTGAATTGACAATCCCCCCCGGCAATGCAGTACTGGTACCGCCTGGAGTCCGTCACCATTTTGTATACAACGATCCGGGCATATCTTTTGCCACAGCCAAATTCAAGACAGATGCGCTGTTTCCCGATCTTCCGGCCGAAGTCATATCTTCCGGTGCAGTAGAAAGCTATTTTCTGGCAGAAATCGTCCATTTGCTGCAGCAGCTGCCGCCGGAGTTTGAACGGATAATCGGTTTTTTGCTGGGAAATCTTTTTGCCATGCACTACGGTTCGCGCCGGGACCCCGGAATGCCCAAGATCATAACCATCATAAATTCCCTGATAAGCAGACATGGAGGCCGTATCAGGATCCAGGAACTTGCCGAACGCAGCGGTTACTCCAGAGATTATCTCAACCGTGTGATAAAAAACCGTTTCGGTATACCTTTGAAAAACTATATCGACAATGAACTTGCAGAACGGGCAAGGCGTTATCTGGATTATTCAGAGCGCAATATTTCAGAAGTGGCATCTCAGCTGGGATTTCCGGATATATACAGTTTTTCAAGATTTTTTTCCCGTATGAATAACGGACTTTCCCCTACCGCGTTCCGCCACCGTCACCAGCAACCCCCATTGTTCAAAAATCTGTCAAAAGATCAGTAAACTGCCGCAAAGCGCAAAAAATAGAGTGATAAATGTTGGATCAGCCAGTAATTTATCCTTGATAAATTCTCCAATGTGTGATATATTTACATCAAGTATATATATCTTTACAGAAAAATCGAATAACTTGTTTTTCAGTTGACATACTGTGGAGCATCGGAAAATTTGAAGGTAATTCAATGAGCGAAACATTTACCACTTCATTTGCGGCACAAATAGCAGCCAGGGCAATGGTGGAAACCGCCAGGGACGGCGGCTTTCTGACCGGCTCTCTTATTACAGCTCCGGAACTTGGAGAAACAGAAAAAAGGCTGTTTCTCAAGATGTTTGCCGCTCTGCCGCAAAGTAAGGATATAAACAATTGTGAAATCAGCGGGGAACAAATGTCTTCGCTCTTTACATTCGTATTTGCCAAAGCCGCTGAAACTGCGGCTCAACTGTATGAGGGCGTGGAAGATATCCAGCTGGAAACAGAAGGAATGTTTTCCGGTAATATTCCCATCGCCGCCGGAGATCTGCTAAATGAGTACAGCGCAAACATTGATTTTCCGGCCAACTGCATGGAGCGATTTGTGGAGCTTTCCAGAGAAGAAGATTTTTCCGAGCCGCTTTATTCGCTCTTTGAAGCACTGAAATGGTGTTACAGACTCTCGTTCCATATTTTCTGGGACTATCTTGAACAGCAAAGCAATTGAGATCTCATATAAAATATCAACAAAAGGAGTTTTCTTCATGGAACACTTGAATGTCCCCCCGCAGGAGCATGTAAAGGTACTCGACGGTCAAGGCTGGGTCGGTCTGATCGACCATCTGGGTACTGAATCAACTATCGTCAATGCCGCCAGAGTATCCTTCGGGAAACTGAAAAAAGATATGGACGAACGGGATGTGAAACTGCTGGAATATCTCATCGACAACCGTCATACAAGTCCTCTGGAGCATATCGTCTTCACTTTCAGCGTGCATTGTCCTCTCTTTGTCCGCGGCCAGTGGCATCGCCACCGTACCTG
>JAFVRT010000287.1 GCA_017504125.1 Lentisphaeria bacterium | reverse complement strand
GCCCCGTTGCGAAAGGGCGTAATCAATGCTGTATATACACCTTTGAATTCCATAAAATCACCAAGCTCCAATTTCTGAAAATACTTATTTTAATGCCGTTTACCACAGCAATACTTACAATCGTTATAAGATATCACCGATTCAAAAACTTTTCAATCTTTTTTTTACTGCCTTCCGGGCTTTTTTGAAAAAATTTCTACAGATATCCACAGATATCCCATAATTTTTCACAAAATAAGTATTTTTGCCATCTGTAAAAACTTTCTGAGAAAAAGTTATTTTACCTCCCCGTGAATGGAACAGAGCCTTGAAATAAAAAGAGCGAATCTCCAAAGGGCCGGCTCAGGCTCATTGAAAAAAATTCTCAAGACACTTTGAAATTTTTCAAAGCATCTTGAGAAAACAATTATCAGAAAAAAGCTCCGCCGCGCAAAGCGGCTTTGATACGGTCAAAGTCGTAACGACTGTACCACCAGGTGGGATGCTGAAGGAAATAAAGCACATCACCGGGCTTGCACTGCCGCATCACGGCAACAAATTCATCGCCGCCGATACAACGGCTTTCTCCGGCAGATTTATATTTTTCACCAAGTTCATTTTTCAACTGACCGCAGAAACGGTAGAGTTCACCGTAAGGATGATCTATGCCGCATTGCTGAAGCAGTTCAGTTTTCCACACACCGTTTTCCCTGAAAATATCAATTGAATTGTATCCGGAAAGGAAAACTCCGTGAGCATAACAGTATCTGATCCCCGGATAAAGTTTCCGGAGTGCCGCAAAATTGCCGCGGAATGACTCTCTGGCCTTTTCCAAATCGCCCTGGGCAATGACCAGATCTTCATACTGATACTGAAGTTCATGCCCAAGATCAAGAAGGCCCTGAAGTTCATCCCGGAGTTCCTGCGTGGCAGTACACACGACCCGGATATTATAACTGGTACGGAATCCGAAACTCTGTTCCATTTCAGCCATTTCACGGGCAATGTAGTTGTCGCTGGGCCGTTCCATGTCATGTACCCAGATCACCCGGACTTTGTCAGGAATAACCAGTTTTTTCTCATCATAAAGCTGCAGAGCCTCAGAATAAGGAACCGGTTCATATTTGCCTGAAGACATCTCAGCAAGGATCTTGCTGTATTCTTTGGCATTGAGGTGATCGTCAAGTTTGGTATAATGTTCAAAACCAAGATCGATTGGAATATACTTTGCCATAATTTTATATCCTTTATTTTCAGCAAATCCTCGGCAGCAGTTCTCCGCCGGGAGGCGGCAGCATAGTCTGTGCGCCGATTTCAGTAGTCAACACAACTTTACCCACGGGATCGGCAACGACTTCACCGATGATGGCGGCTTCGCCGGAATAAGGCAATGTCCGGAGTCTTGCCACCAGAGCTTCTGCCTCAGACTTGGGAGCAAACACCACCAGTCTGCCTTCGCAGGCAAGATACAAAGGCTCCATTCCGAGCATACCGCAGACTCCTTTGACTCCGTCAGCAACAGGAACAGCTGCAGAATCGATCCGGATCCCCACCTGACTTTGACCGGCGATCTCATAAAGCACAGTTCCCACTCCGCCGCGGGTGGCATCACGGATGACATGGATATCTTTCGTCACTTTGAACATTTCTTCCACCGCGCCCCACAAAGGAGCGCAGTCACTGGTTACATCGGCTTCAATACCGAATTCGTTACGGGCCAGCAGAATGGTACATCCATGGCGTCCCACATCTCCGGTAACGATGACTGCATCTCCCGGTTTCGCAGCAGTTCCTGAAGTACGGACTCCCGGCATTATTTCACCGATACCGGTCGTGGTGATAAAGATATTGTCCACCTGTCCTTTACCGGCGACTTTGGTATCTCCGGCAACGATCCTGACACCGGCTTCAGCAGCCGTTTTTTCCATAGCGGCGGCGATCTCCTCCAACTTATCCAGCGGGAAACCTTCTTCGATCACGAAAGCGCATGAAAGATATTTGGGTTTTGCCCCCATGCAGGCAAGATCATTGACTGTACCGCAAATGCTCAATTTACCGATATTGCCTCCGGGGAACTCCCATGGTGAAACAATAAATCCGTCGGTGGAAAAAGCTATTTTTCCGCTCCCCGGAGTCAATACTGCGGCATCATCACCGGTAAAATCCGGATTGGCAAAATGTGCCTTGAAGACCCGGTCGATAAGTTCATTGGTCTGACTTCCGCCTGCCCCGTGGGCAAGGGTCACATATTTTTCTTCCATTTATGATTATCTCCCATATTGATAATAAGCTGAACATGATCCTTCGTGAGAAACCATACATGCCCCCACAGGATTCAACGGGGTACAAACCTTGCCGAAAAGCGGACAATCTTCCGGTTTCAGTACCCCTTTCAATATTTCGCCGCAACGGCATCCGGCATGAGGTCTGCCGGAACACTCCGGAACATTGAATTTTATTCTGGCATCAAAATCGGCATATTCTGAATTGAGTTTCAATCCGGAACCGGGAATGATCCCCAATCCGCGCCATTCGGCATCGCAAGGTTCCATTATGCTGTTTATAAGTTTGACCGCAGCCGGATTACCTTCATCACAAGCGACACGGCGGTAGCAATTTTCAAAGAAAGCACCTGCACCTGAATTTGCTTTTACTGCGATGACTGCCAGAGCGGAAAGCAATTCTTCAGCCTGAAATCCGGCAATAACTCCGGAAACTCCGTTTTTCTGCAATTCGCGGCAGATACCGCTGCCGATGATAGTATGCACATGACCCGGAAAAAGAAAGGCATCAGCACAACTTCCCAAAGCCCGATAAGCATTGGGCATGGTCTTATTTGAAGTAAGCAATGAAAAGTTTTTTATTCCTTCACTTTTTGCATGTTTCACAGCAAGACAGGCCGATGGAGCAGTAGTTTCAAAGCCTACTGCCAGAAATACGACCTCCCGTTCAGGTTCGCTTTTGGCAAGTTCCACGGCATCGAGTGGAGTGTATACCGGCTTGATCTGTGCGCCTTTGCTGCGTGCTCCTGCCAGACTCATTTCGCTGCCGGGGACCCGGATGAGATCCCCGAAAGTTGTGATAAGTACATTATGTTTCAGAGCCAGTTCCACGGCACTGTCGATATATCCCGGAGGAGTAACACACACCGGACATCCGGGACCTGAAATAAGTTCGATCTGCGGCGGCAGGATCTTTCTTATTCCACAGCGGAATATCTCATGGGTATGAGTTCCGCAAACCTCCATGATCCTCAAAGGACGCCCGGAGTAATTCTCAATTATTTCCTTTGCCGTTCTCATCGAGCTGCTCCATGATCTGACCGGATTCTTCTGCGGCACTTCCGTTGATCTTTGCAATGGCGATTCCGGCGTGAACCATCACATAATCCCCCGGTTCCAATTCTGAAAGCAATTCGGCAGAAACAGTACGCCTTGCTCCTGATGCATCAATCACGGCACTGCCGCCCTTGACGCTGACTACTCTGGCAGACAAACCAACACACATTTCAACGATCCTTTATATTAAGTTTATACATCGCATACGCCGCCTGCCCGAGAGCAATACCGCCGTCATTGGGCGGTACAAGGCGGTGACGCAATATGAAAAATCCTGCTTTATGCAAATGTTCCATGCAAAGTTCCATGAGCAGAGTATTCTGAAAGACACCCCCGCTCAAGGCACAAGCATTTATTCCGGTAAGTTCCCGGCATTTGATGACTCCGGCTGCAATAAGCAAGGCCAATCCGTCATGAAACTCCCAGGCAAGCTGTTCCTGACTTGCACCATCCAGGCGTTTTTTTACAAGGTAATTGACCAATCCTGCTGAGGCGACATGAAAAATACCGCCGTCATCGATCACAGGAGCAGTTTCTGCAAATGCGGATATACCGTCTTTATATTTCATGGCGGCAAACTGCAGTTTCATTGCAGCTTCCCCTTCAAATGTGGAGTTTGAACATATCCCCAGCAAGGCGGCGACACCGTCAAACAACCGTCCTGAACTGGTTGAAGCGACACAATTGATATTTTTTTCGATCATCTTGAGCTGGAACTTCCATTCATTCTCGCTTTTGCCGATTTGAAGATCCTGCAGTATCTTCAATGTTTCCGGAGCTTCCGGAGTTCCGGCCAAAGCTGCCGCAATGCGCCAACCTTCTCTCGAAGAAGCATCGCCGCCTGCCTGACGGAAAGGTACGATCGATCCCAGCCGGGTGAATCCGGAAAAGTCAGCCTTCATGAATTCGCCCCCCCAGATCGTGCCATCAGTACCGAAGCCGGTACCGTCAAAGGAAACTCCGATAACAGGTGAAGTGAAATCATTTTCCGCCATACACGAAAGAATATGAGCATAATGGTGCTGAACTTTAACTACCGGCACGCCCATTTTTTCCGCTGCAGCCGAAGAATTATATCTGGGATGAAGATCACAGGCTATCAATTGAGGTTTTATTTCCAGCAGAGAATCCAATCTCTGAACCGATTCTTCGAGGACATTGACTGTTCTCAGATCGGCCAGATCGCCGAGATACGCCGAGGGATAAAATAATCCGTCCTTTGCCGGACAGAAGGTATTTTTCAATTCTCCGCCGATTCCCAGAACTTCCCCTTTGAATGCTCCGGAAATCCGGAAAGGCAACGGAGCATACCCTCTGGAACGGCGTATCATATACGGTTCACCTGACAGTACATCAAGTACGCTGTCATCGGCTCTCAATCTGATCCTGCGGTCATGGGAAAGCATAATATCACAAAAGTCTGCGATCTGTTCCAATGCTTCATCATCGTTACGGCAAATCGGCGCGCCGGAACGGTTGCCGCTGGTCATGACCAGCATATCAGTCATTTCAATATCGTCATTGTAATCAAAAAGCAGCATATGCAAAGGAGCATACGGCAACATTACACCGACGGACGGATTTCCCGGAGCAATATCATCAGGCAGAGTCGACTCTGCAAGCCGCGGCAGCAGGATTATCGGTTTCTGCCAGCTCTGCAGCAAAGTTTCACACATTTCCGGTATTGCACACTCCCGTTTTACTGCGGTCATATCGCGCATCATCAATGCAAAAGGTTTCACCGGACGGTGTTTCAGTTCCCGCAGGCGTTTCACAGCCGCGGCATTTCCGGCATCACAGCACAAATGGAATCCGCCGATCCCTTTTACCGCAGCAATACCTCCGGACATTATGCTTTTGCGGACGGCAGTTATTGCCGCGCTGCCGCGTTCGGGACGGCCGATCAGATAAAGCTCCGGTCCGCAATGATTGCAGCACACCGGCTGAGCATCGTAACGGCGGCTTTCCGGGGAATTGTACTCTCCGGCACACCTTTCACACATGGGAAACTCCTTCATACTGGTCCGTTCCCTGTCGTATGGCATGGCATCGAGAATTGTCAGCCTCGGCCCGCAGGCAGTACAATTGATGAAAGGGTGCAGATAACGGTGATCGGCAGGATCAAAAAGTTCTTTCTGACACTCCGGACAAATGGCAATATCAGGCGATACGAAGATATCCCCTTTTTCATGTTCACTTTCGATTATTTCAAAGGAATCGGAGTCAAATTCTTCACATTCATCAATATCGATTTTCAATACAATGGAACGGG
>JAFVRT010000026.1 GCA_017504125.1 Lentisphaeria bacterium | reverse complement strand
CTATTGAAGATAACTTCATCACTCCGGAAACAGACGAAGAACTTCCGGAATTGGTTGCCCGCGGAGTGGAATTTTATCTGCAGCAGAAACTGCGGGGTGATGCTTTGGTGTTTTTACCCGGAGAAAGAGAGATCCGGGATACCGCAGACATGCTCAACGGCAGAAATTATCCCGGCGTTGAAATATTGCAGTTATACGGCAGATTGAGCAATGCCGATCAGCAAAAGGTCTTTCATCCAGGAAAACTCAGACGGATAATTTTGAGTACCAATGTGGCAGAAACCTCACTGACCATTCCCAATATCCGCTGCTGTATCGACTCAGGTCTTGCCAGAGTAAAAAGATACAACCCGCGCAGCCGAATCGAAGAATTGCAGCTTGAAATGATCTCTCAGGCATCCGCACGGCAGCGGCGGGGACGCTGCGGCCGTACCGGCCCCGGATTATGTATACATCTTTATGCGGAATCCGATCTTGAACGGGCTATGCCCCATACAGATCCGGAGATCCGACGGGTTTCGCTTTCCGGGGTGATATTGCAGATGGCTGCGCTGAAACTTCCCCGTATCGACAAGTTCCCATTTTTGAATCCTCCGAACCCGGCAGCTGTGCGGGAAGGTTTGAGGACTCTCTATGATCTGCAGGCTCTTGAACGCTCCGGCGAACCGACTCAACTCGGACACCGTCTGGCAAAGCTCCCCCTTGATCCCCACATGGGAGCCATGCTTATTTCTGCCGAAAAGCGCGGCTGTCTGCCGGAAATGCTGGTAACTACAGCATTCCTTTCCATTCGCGACCCCAGAGAAAGGCCCATGGAAAAAGAACAGGCTGCAGCAGATTTTCACCGATCCCTTGATGATAAAAGTTCGGATTTTTTCGGAATATTGAACATCTGGAACTATCTCTGGAACAATCACGCCTTTGACTCCAACCGTTTGCTGCGCAATGTCTGCAAATCAGGATATTTTAATTTTATCCGTATCAGAGAATGGCGTAATCTGGTCATGGATCTGGCAGAAACCATGGAATTCAAGCCGGAAATAAAAGATTTGAAACTTCCTCATCAGGAACGATTTCATGGTGCTGTGCTTTCAGGGATCCCGCGCAACATAGGAACCTTTGACAAAGAAAACCGCGTATACCGCAGCACCGGAGGCAGGAAATTTTTCCTTTTCCCCGGTTCTGCACTTTCACGGAAAAAACCTGCTCCGGAATGGGTAATGAGTTTTGCCATCGTTGAAACCTCTAAGATTTTTGCCCGGATAAACGCCGAAATAAAACCGGAACTGCTGGAAGAAGTCGCGCCTCATTTATGCACCAGAACATACGATCAGGCCTTCTACGATGCCAACAGCGGATTTGTCCGGGCCAGAGAAAAAGTCATTTGCGACGGACTGCTGATCCACGGCGCAAGACGGGTGGATTATGCAAAACACAACCCGGCTGAAGCAAGAGAAATATTTATCAGAGAAGGATTGCTTTCCGGAGAACTCAGGCTGCCCGGCAGCTGGGTGGAAAAATTCAATGAGATGAAAGAAGATCTGGAACTTCTGGAAATAAAAATACGCCACCCGGAGTCTGTTTATGATCCGGAAAGTGCCGCAAAACATTTTCTGAGTGTTCTTCCTCCGGAAATACATTCTCTCAAAACATTGAAAAAACTCTGTTCCACTCATCCCTACCCTTTTGCGCCGGAAGCGGAACAAATCATGCAGGAACAATACAATCGCCTTGTCCCTGAAAATTTTCCGGACTGGCTCTTTTTCGGCAATGTGCATTTTCAGCTGAATTACATTTTTGACCCGGGAGCAGATAATGACGGGATCACCATGTATGTCCCGGAAGATCAGATGAATATGTTGCCCGAATGGGCTTTGGATTATCAGGTTCCGGGATTTCTGCCGGAACTTGTCGAAGTACTGCTGAGGGGATTACCGCGTGAAGAACGGCGCAAGATATCGGTTCAGGAGTGTACTGCAGAATTTATCGATGCCAGAAACTCCGGACGGATACTGAAAGAACAACCTCTTTATGAAGCATTGGCAGAGTTTCTGTTCCGGCATGCAGGGATCGATATCGATCCTGAATTTTTCGAAGGAGTGCACCGCCCGGAACACTTGAGGATGAAACTTGCGGTAATGGATAATGAAAGGCGCATCCTTGCGATACACCGGGAAATGCCGGAGCGTACGGGCATGGGATCACAGTTGAGTTCCTCCGTTCCCGGAGTTCGTCGTCATGTAACTTCTGAAAGTACGGTATGGCCACGAAAAGAGCCGCTCCCGGAATCTCTGCCGCTGAAAGATGACGAAGAAAAATTTCTCTATCCGGCATTGCGAACCGGTAAAAACGGCATCAGCACACAAGTTTTTCTCAAAGAAAATGAAGCCCGTTTGCGGCACAGCGATGGTTTGGTATGGTTGTTCCGTTATCACCACAAACAGCAAATCGACTATATAACCCGCCGGTGGAAATTTTCCGACGGCATGAAACTTTCGTGGTTTATCAGGGATACTGGCAAAAGAGCAGTCAACGACCTTACCGATGCCGCCATACTTGAGTCTTTCGGAGTCGATCCATGGAGTATTCGCAGCGCGGAGCAATATGCGGCTGCCTGCTCAAGAGCAGAACAGGAATTAGGCGAAACGGCATTGGGACTTGAAAAGAAACTTCATGAAATATACAAACTCGCAGCAGAATGTGAAAAGCTGATCTCAAGAGCCGGAAACGATGAACTTGATGAACATTATGAATTACTTTTCGCGCCGGGATTTCTGCGCCGCAGAGAACTTTGGAGTGATTACAAGCGTTATCTCAAAGGCTTGAAACTCCGCAGCGAAAGAGCCGTAACTGCGCCCGGAAGGGATCTGGAAAAAAGCGAAAAAATCGCAACTTTGCTGGAGCGTTTGAGAATAGAAAACGGCATCGCCGATATCAACGACGATGCCGATCTGCACGATCTGTGGACTCTCTCGGAAGAATGCCGTCTTGCGGTATTCGCCCCGGAAGTGCCATTAAAAATGCGGAATCCTCTTTCGAAAATCCCGCGCTGAAGATCATTTTTTCTTAGCCGGTGCAGCACCTCTGCCTTTTTTGACAAAACTGCCCTTTTCAATGGCATGCCGTCTTTCGATAAGTTTCTTGTAATAGGGGATCAACTGATCTGTAACATACTTGGCCGTACGCCAATTCCCTCTGAAAAAGATATATCCCTTTTTTTCGTTTACAGTCATTTTTTCATATTCATCGGCAAGCAGTTTTGTAGTGTACGCGCTTTTTATCTTGGTAAAATTACGCTTATAATAGTCAATGAATTTACTTCTTTCGCGGCTGTTGATAGTAGCGTCAAAGTGCTTTCTGTCTGCCTGATGGATCTCATCGACACGAACAAGCTGATTTTTCACTTCAAAAACCTGTCCGTTATCGCGGATACTCTGAAGTTTGCCGGTAATTTTATTAAAAATACCATTGCGGTAAAAACGGATCGTTATTTCATCTCCGACTTTTACCATAGGCAGCTCCCGGTCGGCTTCCTCTATTGCCCCCTGAGTGATCTGTTCCGGAGTTTTGTAAGGAAATCTTGCTGCGACCTTTTTATTCACAGCCTGCCGGGTTTTATAAGAAATATTGACGATTTTTTCTTTTGTTTCAAAAGGAACGACCTGTTTTTTTACGGTAGCATAGATAGTATTTTTGATCTTCGGATCATTAGTGTTGGAATAGATCTGCCATTTTTGAGGGCGCATCGGACTCTTTACTTTTCCATATTCCCCCCGAACGATCCTGGAAATTTTTTCCACTTTTGTGCTGCTTATACTGCTTCCGCAAAGTGTCATTGATCCCAATACAGCAGCAGTTATTCCCAATACAACAAATCTTTTCATCTCATTTTTCCCTATTTTTTAAAACACTTTTCGCGATATTCTTTACTGCGTCCGCGG
>JAFVRT010000286.1 GCA_017504125.1 Lentisphaeria bacterium | reverse complement strand
GCAGGATTGCTTCATGCACCGAAGGTGCGCTTCATAAACCGCCTTGCCAGACTTGGCACGGCGTAGCCCGCAGGGCGAAGACGGCTGAAGCATTTGCTTTCGCAAATATGAAGCAGCTCCCGTCTTCATTTCATTACGCCGCGGCAAGCCATTTCATTCCGCTATGAAGCATTGTTCCGCTAACACTCCACAATATGAAGCATTCGCTTCGCTCATATTATGAGAAAATGAAAAAATGAGAGTTTACTTCCGGAGAACGCACAAAATCCGCATAAAATCTCCCCAAATTCTCCGCTGCAGGAGGTCTCGCGACCTCTGCCAGAGAATAAAAAGCACTTGAAGCACACCCTCCCTTTATGCCCTCTTACCCCAAAACGGAGAAATGGCCCCAGCGGCAGTTCCGGAAGCGGAACGGATCGGTACTTTCTGTCGATTCCGGCATTGCCGGGCCGGGGTTTTCCGGCAAAAAAGGCTGCGGCTCACCTTGTTGAGGCATGCCGCAGCCCGGAAGTATCCGGCAGAAGTTATTTCACTTCATCGATACGCACTTCGTCAAACCAAGCTTTACCCTTGGCGTTCCAGATCCAGAGGCCCAGAGGCGGCACATAATCGGAACCGGTCTGGGCCGGAGTTTTGAAATCCACACAGACACGGTGCCAGGGATTGGTTCCGCTGATCTGAACTCTGGGCAGAGGCATGCCATTGCTCTTGAAGAAGTAGATGTATGCACCGGCACCGGATTTGCCGATGAGATTTTCAGTTTTCAGATAGTAGCTCAAACGGTATTTTTTGTTGGGCTTGAGGCCGGGAATCTTGCATCCGGCAGCGACATTGCCTTTGACTGATCCGTCAAGTTCCAGACACAAGCTGCGTCCGCCGGAAATAAAGGTCTTTTCATCAAGACTGATCTTGATCCCTTTTCTGGGCCAGTAGCTCCAGCCAACAGCCTTTTTGGTTTTGGGATTGACCTTTTCAAAGTTGCCGTTGGGAACGATGTTTGCGGGCTTGGCAGCAAACTTGATGATGCCCCATTCGTCAACAGAGTGGAATCCGCGGGATCCGGGAAAGAGAGTCCACATGTAGAAAGTGGATCGGGTATCCTTGAACGCCCGGTTGCGGGCGAAGTTGGCAGGGAAGCCTCCGGGAGCGATCTTGCCAAGATCTTTAAGCGGGATCGTCAGTTCAAAACGCCATGCATTGGCAAGTTTTTCCGCCTTGACTCTGGCATTGCTGTTCCACTTCTGATTACTCTTTTTGTTCTTGGTGCATTTGTAATCGGTCAAAGCTCCGTTGGAGTTCACTACGAACTGGAAATAATTTGTCCGGTCGCCGGAGGGGTTGAGCAGGATCTCAACACAGGAGTCCATAAAGGTGAGCCCGTCTTCCCGCTTGGTGGCTTTGGCGGCGATATCTTTCATGCGGGGTTCTTCGCATGTTCCTTTGATAATAAGACTGTCAGCTGTTTTCTGCAGTTCGATGCAGGTGTTGACTTCGGTGATATCGCCCTTGTAGGGCCGCAGCCACACTTTGCCGGGGCAGTAGGCGATCCAGAAGTCCATGCCGTTCTGGAGTTCGTGGAAATGGTTGGCGGTCTTGGCAATGGGGCCGAGCAGATGAGTACGGACGATCTTCAGCCGTTCCAGAGCACCTTTGTCCCCGGCTGCGGCTTTTTGAGCCTGATCGAAAAGTTTGTTGTATTCTTTGATCTTGGCGGGAGAATAAATTTCAGCCCAGATCTGACGGATCACCGGGACTTTGGTCACAGGACCGAGGTCGCTCATAACGGTATTTCCCAGGATCTTGTTGCTCCAGTTATTTTCCAGATCAGCGTAGAATTTGGCCATGAAAGGCGCACCTTTGCCGAACATTCTGGTAAAATATTCATTCAGCAGTTTGTCTACATCGAGGGAAACATTCCACATCAGTTTACCGATGATCCAGTAGTTGAGTTCATTGAAAAAGAAGTGATCGGTTTCAGATTCAAAGAAAACACCGTCCAGATATTTCTGGTTGGTTTTGAGGAACCGGGCCGCGTGACGGGGCATCATGGCAGGCACACCGGGGAAATTCTTGGACATGTGCTTGCCCATGGCGTAAGTCCATGCGGTAACTTTGCCGCCGGTCTTTTCGGCCCAGACACGAAGTTTTTCGCTGTCCCGCTTATCTCCGTCAGCGGTTCCGCCCTTGCCGGTAACTGCCACCTGTATCAGCATCTTCTTGGGCAGCTGGAAATCGGGAACCACATCATAAGGCAGATAAGACATGGTGGTCAGATGATGTTCGATGCCTTCTTTGGTCAGCCGTTCTGAAATTTCAGAGAAGAATCTGAACATGAAAGGACTGATCGCTTTACGGGCTTCTTCAGAAGCGATGGAGCCTTTGCTGCCGTCCCAGATCTTTTTGCACTTTTCGCAGCGGCACCAGTACATGCCGTCCTGAGGCATGATGCAGAAATATTTGCCGGCGGCAGCGTTCCAATGCCAGAATTTCATGCCGCGGCTGGAAGCAGGCTTGCCGGTGTAGTAGGCTTTGACATCCTGATAGATAACTTCGCGGACTCCGCTGTTGTAGCAAAGCTGTCCGGTATGCGAATAAGCAGGGCTGCAGTAGCGTGTCCCGTCGGCCCGGAGGGCAAAATATTCCGGATTGCTCTTGGCGAAACGGCGTACCAGATCCAGACCGTTGAGACCGTGGCAGAATGAGATCCGGTTTTCAGAAGTGCGGTTGCGGATAAGGGCGTTGCGTTCATTGTCGATCCAGGAGATCCTGGGATCATATCCTTTGGCTCTGCCTGAATAGAAAGAACGGAAACTCATATCGGGAGAATCCATGATATCGATTTTTTCCGGCAGCATCAAAGCACCTTTAGCCGGGATCACAGTACCTTTTTCACCGGCAAAGAAGAATCCGGCATCGGCAAAGCGTTCGAGGAAATCGTACATACCGCTCAAAGTGGCCCGTTTGCAATGCTGTCTGCCGTTGGCATATTTACCGATATTGGCTTTGGGATCGTCCTGCCCGGCGATGAAAAGTTTGCTGCCGATCCTGCGGATATAAAAACCTTCAGCGGGAAGTTTTTTCACATCGATACCGGCTTTGCGGGGTATCTCGCCGTCACCGAGAATAATGGTGAATTTGCCGGGAGTTGCATTTTTCACCAGCGGGATCTTTTTACCGGTGGCGATTTGAAGGCAACGCTGTAATTCACCGGCGGCATAATCGACCACATTGCCTTTGCCGGCTTTCATGATCTCGATTCCGGTGATACGGTCTGTCTTGCCGGAAACCTTGATGCTTCTTCCGGCGGCTGCCAGCGTGCAGCACATCAATACCGCCGCAGCGAACAACAAAACTCTTTTCATAGAAAACTCCTTGCTTTTACGGATATTGTTCCAATAAAACGACTTTCAGCCACATTACTGAATAAGATAACTCCTGAAATGAAATTTGTCAAGCCGCTAAAACAAAATCATTTAAAAAAAATATCCTTTCCCCTTGACATTGAACTTATCTTGTGTTATATTAAGGAGATAAACACCAGAAAAAATTCAGAAAGGGGGTGAAGAAAGCTATGGATACCGAAATCCGCGTGAAGAAAGGCGAACCTATCGAGCGCGCTCTGCGTCGTCTGAAAAAGAAACTCGACAAGGAAGGCACCCTCAAAGAACTGCGCAACCGCAGACACTATGAGAAACCCAGCGAAATCAAACGCCGCGAGGCCAAGATGCGCCACCACCGGTAATTTTACCGTGTGAGTTACAGAAGTGAGTCCGGAATAAATGCCGGACTCTTTCTTTTTATCTGCAATATTCCGCCCGTACCAAAAAAAGCACAGGAAAAAACTTTTTTTGCTGTAAATCAAGTTGAAATACTTTCCTTTATCTGCTATATTTATATATAGTGTTTTCAGGAACAAAGATTTCAGACCGGCCCTGAAAAATCTGTATTTGAGATAATTTTGAGGACTTTTTTATATGGAACGCGTTTTTTTACTTAAACTCGAAAACGGAGCAACTCTCGAAGCACGGGCCGAGATCAGTCTGGAAATATCCCCTCACGACAAGTGTGTTTTTACCAGGGATTTTTATACCGATATGGGGGAAGTCTGCCGGGAACTTGATCCGACAAAATTGAAGGTCGCAGTACCGACGCTGCCTCAGATCCAGCGCATCGCAACTCCTGAAGATCTGGCCAAAGCAGAGGAAAATCAGGAAAAGAACCGTACCGCTATGGCAACTACCCAGACCCTCGTTGAACAGTTGGGGCTGGAAATGAAACTTATCAATGCCCACAGTTCACTTGACGGTAAACTCATGACGATCCAGTTTTCTGCCGACGGACGGGTGGATTTCCGCGAACTTATCAAAGAACTCACCCGTGCCAGATGCTCCAGGATCGAACTGCGCCAGATCGGTGTGCGGGACGAAACCGGGATCTACGGCGGCATCGGGGTCTGCGGACAGACACTTTGCTGCAGCAGATTCCTCAAGGAGTTCAACTCTATCAATGTAAAAATGGCCAAAGAACAGGATCTTTCCCTGACCCCGGCTACTATTTCCGGAGCCTGCGGCAGATTGAAATGCTGTTTGAAATATGAACATGACGGCTATACCGAACTTGCCAAAGGTATGCCGAGAAAAGGCGAATATTGTGAAACTCCGGATGGCCCCGGCCGTATAACCGACCGGAACCTTTTAAGCCGGAAAGTATTCGTAACTCTGGAAAACGGTAATGTCAATCAATACCCTGCAGAAGATATAAAGATCTCACACAATCAGGAAAAACGGGTCGGGCCCGGCAAGAAAAATAACGATCCGCGCCGTTCCAATAATCAGGAAACAGGCGAAAACAATAAAAAGAACCGTGAAAACGCAGAAAACCGTGAACATAAGAACCGCCGCAGTCACGACTCTGACGATCACAGCAACGGAGAAACGGAAAACTCCAAGTGAATGTTTCAAGGGAGATCGCCGCAGCAGCGGAACTTGACCGCAGCGGATTTTTACCGCTGCCGGGAGAATCTTTTTCCGGCTTTATCAACCGTTTCAAACTTTCCGAGGAGTCTTTTGCGGCTTTTGAACAGGAACTTGCCGAACATGGTTCTGCCAGGATGTTTGATGAATTTGAGGTAACTCCGGCAGAGCGTATAGCTCCGGAAATAATGAAAGAAGCTGCCGGAAAAACCATGGCCCTTTACAAATTTGAAAACCGCCGTGTCCCCGGCTTTTTTCTGTCAGGAAAAGTGGGGGCTTTGTGGGGCGGTTGTATGATCGGCGATCCCGATAACGGTTTTGCGGTGATGCTGCTGCGTTCTGAATTCCGCAACCGCGCCAAATGGTATGTTTACGAACGGCAGGAACTTATTGCACACGAACTTTGCCACGCCATGCGTCAATCTTTGAACGACAGCCGTCTTGAGGAGTATTTTGCTTATCAGACTTCCGGGAGTTTTCTGCGCCGTCATCTGGGTAATTGTTTCGTCCGCGAACTTGATGCGATACTTTTTATTTTTCCGACTCTCATATTGCTCGGCGCAACTCTGACAAGAGAACTCAGCCGTCTTTATTTTCCGCTGTGGCCGTTCTGGATCTTTGCGGCGATATATCCGTTATTTCTGCTGCTGCGTAATTTCTCCGGAGTAAGAGCAGTAAAAAAAGCAGAAAAAAATTTAAAAAAATTCGGGATAACCGAAGTTTCTCCAGTATTGTTCCGCTGTACCTTTGATGAGTTGAAAATTTTGGGCAAACTCCGCAACCGTGAGGAGTTTGAAGAATATCGGCTCCGGATGCAGGAAAAAGAACTGCGCTGGGCCATTATGGGAATAAGATTTTTTGATCAGAAAGGAAATACTCCATGATCCTCACAGAACTTGCCGCGTTTCTCAACAAAGAATTGAATCTTGCCGCGTTTCCCGGAGATTGTTCAAACAACGGTATCCAGGTCGAAGGCGACAGCGAAGTTACCAAAGCCGTTTTCGCAGTTGATGCCTCGCTGGAGTCCATTGAATATGCCGAAGATGTCAAAGCGGATTTCCTTTTTGTCCACCACGGCATAAGCTGGGGCGGCGGATTCCGGCGGATCACCGGGATCGATGCCAAACGCATAGGTCTGCTCCTCAACTCCGGTATCACCCTTTATGCTGCTCATCTGCCCCTTGATGCCCATCCGGAACTCGGCAACAACGCCGGTTTGTGCAAGATACTCGGCCTCAGATCCATAGAACCATTTTGCGAGATCGACGGGGCAAATA
Organism: Lentisphaeria bacterium; assembly: GCA_017504125.1. Lineage (GTDB taxonomy): Bacteria > Verrucomicrobiota > Lentisphaeria > Victivallales > Victivallaceae > UBA1784. Next base: position 4,998 of record JAFVRT010000286.1, on the reverse strand, counting down.
TCGGCTTTACCGGCTCCTTGAGCCGGGGAACGGCGGTGGAAACTCTGGTGAAGAAACTTAAAAACGCGCTGGACTTTCCGGAATGCAACTATTACGGAGATCCCGACCTCAAAGCCAGAAAGATCGCGGTGGTTTCCGGAGGATGCAGCGAAGAAGTGCTGACCCAGGCCGCTGCTGCCGAAGCTGAACTTCTCCTTACCGGTGAATTCAAACATCAACTCTATCATCCCGCCCGTGAAATGGGACTCAATATCATCGCCGCCGGACACTATGCCACAGAAACTGTCGGCCCGAAGGCGGTTATGGAAAAAGTCGGTTCTCTTTTTGATGTGGAAGTGGAATTTGCCGATTTCCCCACCGGGCTCTGACACCTGCGGCACAAGTTCAAAGATATGAAAAAAGTTACCGGAGATGCCGGTTTGGAGATCGTTTCGCCGGGGCTGGTTCTGTGATCATCTGAGAAGCAAATTGAACCGCCGGAAATTCTCTGGAAGCACCATTTTTGTCCTTCAATTTCGGACCGCTGCAGAACGATTCAATCGAACTTCAGATGATGTCCGGGTTTTGTGCGGGTGCGTTCCAGAGTTCCTGCCGGCAATTCGATCACATCCCGGCTTTGCGGGCCGCCGAAAGCAACACGCCAGGGTTTGAGCCGGGAAAAGGTTTTTACTACCCTGCCGTGGCGGTTGATGAAAACCACATCGATTTCCATTCTCATGAAAAAGCAATGTATGGAACTGCAGCGTTTGAAGATCAGGGCATCGCAGGCTTCGGGAAAGCGTTTTCTGCCCATAAGTCCGAGAAAACGGCTGATGAAACTTTCGGCCCGTTTTTCATTCTGAGCCACCGTAAGCCAGGTATCAAGGTTGGTTATCATATTTCAACGCATATTGTCGAAGATCATCTTGATAAGCGGTCCCATAAGGATCACAAATACTGCAGGCAAAATAAACAGCACCACCGGAATAATGATCTTGACCGGAGCTTCATTGGCCTTTTTCTCAGCCATGGCAAAGCGTTTGGCCCGCTGGGTATCTCCCTGGATCCGCAACAACTGAGCGATACTGACACCCAGTTCTTCTGCCTGAACGATGGAATTCAATGTTGCAGTAAGATCCGCTTGCCGCACTCTTTTGGCCATTTGCCGCAGAGCATCACTGCGTTTGCGTCCCAGTTGGATCTCCTGAAATGTAAGAAGCAGTTCCTCCCCCAGATCATCCATGGGACGGCGGTGGATTATATCACGGAGTGAAGATACCAGATCCCGGCCGGACTCAACAGAAAGAGTAAGCAGATCCAAAACATTAGGCAGAGCCCTCATGATGGAGTTATGCCGTTTTTTTATGGTGGAGTTGATCCATGCCGTGGGATAGAATCCCAAAAGTATCCCCACGATAATGCACTCCATGGGGTGAACACTGAAAACCCCCATCACAATTATGGCAAAACCAATGAAAAGAAACAATATCCGCAGACCTGCAAAGTCTGCCGGAGTCATAACATTGGAGTATCCGCACATGGCAAGATGCATTTCGGCAGACTGCTGCCAGGTATGGAACGATTTCCCGGAACCGATGCGGCGGCCGATCGGCAGAAATGGATAAACCAATTTGAAAAGAAGGGGCAGCGGTTTTTCAAAAGTGGTTTTGCGTTCAAGTTCTATTCCTGAAAGCGCACGGATGATGTAATAAACTCCGCATCCGGCAGCTATACCGCTGCATAAAGCGGTAAAAAATCCCAGCAAACTATCCATAGCATCAAACCTCCACATTGGTGATCTTGCGGATAGTGAAAAATCCTGCCACCACCAGCACGATCACCCCGATCAGCGCAATGATTCCCATTGCACTGTTCATAAAAGAATCCATCATACCCGGACTGATCTGGTACATACCGATAAGAAGCAGAAAAGGCATAGCTCCGATCATGATCGCCTGAAGTCTTCCCATAGCGGTAAGAGCGCGTATTTTTGCACTTATCCTTCCCCGTTCACGGATAAGGGCAGCCACCCGTTCCAGAGTTTCGGTAAGTTCACCGCCGGTCTGACGGGCGGTGATGATAGCAGTTGCCACCAGTTCAAAGTCATCTGAACCGATACGGCGGGACATATTGTCGAGAGCCTGATCCATCGGCACCCCAAGCTGCAGCTCCTGCATGAGAAGTCTGAATTCCAGAGCAATGGGGTGGATATCCTGCTCCGCAACTTTTTCAAGAGCCTGATTGATACTGAAACCTGCCTTGAGTGAACTTGAGAGCATTCCGAGAGCATCTTCCAGCTGAATATTGAATTTTATCAACCGCTGACGGCGGAGAAGACGGAGTATCACACGGGGAACGGGAAAAAGGGCCACACCGATTATAAGGGCCAGAAATATGCCGAATCCCCAACTCATACTTCCGGAATAGGTCGAAGTAATGACCACAGTTATGATACTGCCAATGGCACTCAGAGTTACGGAAAGATCCAGCATCCGGTTGGCGGGGAGCTGGATAAGGATGTCATCAAGCTCTGTTTTAGCTTCTTCAAGGTAGCGTTCGCGGTAACGCGCTCCCACATAAAGTCCGAAATCTATAAGCACCAGCATCGCCAGAGTTACTGACGCAAAGGCACATACTCCGACCCAGAATGAATTTGCAAACATTTTTACATATACTCCGCAAAAGTGATTTTACCGGCTTTCTTTCATAAAATACACCACATACGGCAATTAGTCAAGAAACAATTTGTGACTTTTTCCGGTTCTGGAACATCACCACCAAACGCTTGACAAGCACATAGGTAATGGGGGTCATAATTGCGGTCAGCAATGCTCCGCCGATAAAAAATGCGATGACCAACTCCCAGCCAAGACCGAGCAAAGCTTCGTAACTCTGTTTCTTTATCACATCTTCCATTGCCTTGACTGTTGCGGCATAAGTCAGATTGCCGCCCATAAGTTTATTTCCCACCCAGCATTGCACCGGATAGATGATAAAAATGGAAAAATGATTGGTGAAAAATGTTCCCACCGTGGCCCCGATCTTGCTTCCTTTGAGCAGAAATGAGGTCGGTATAGAACAGATTAGCTGAAATCCGAATGGAATAAGACAACCGTAAAACATACCGATGGCCCAGCCGCGGGCAATATATTCAGGTGAGGCTTTTTCCCTGACCATTTTCATATACATCCGAAGCCATATCCGCCGCAATTTCGGTTTGATATCCATGATATTATATCGTCTTTCCGGTTAAAAACTGAAACATATCATTAATATGCCACATTTTGCAGTGGATTTCAAGCAAAAAATACTTTTTTACAGTAATTTTACACTTCAGGAACACACCACCGTTTTCCCATGCAGGGATAACTTTTCCATGCACATATGATCCTTTCAGGGGGGACTCCCCTGAAAGTAAAGCGTGTAAATATTGTTATTCGGAAAAAATCCTGAAGGTTATACCGTGTTCCATACCTTCAGCGATGGTAAGACCGCCGAAGCCGGTAGCCTGCAGACAGAAATCCGGAATGGCATCATCGGCGAGAATACTCAGCAGACGGGCATTGAGCGGATTGGAAAGATATTTAACTCCCCGTTCACAACGCTCGCGGATCGCCGGATCATCGTAAATATTGTCCACATAATACTGAAGAAGCGAGGGGATTGCGGCACACTTTGAAGCGTACCAGTAGAAACGCAGTTTGTCTTCGTAACTGTCTTTATATCCCTTACTGTCGATCCGGAGCGAAGCACGGTTCATATCGAACCAGTTGTAATTATCCTGCCAGCGGGTAACGATGTCTGCATCGATCCATTTTTTCATCATGTTGCCGATACGGGAACGGACTTCAGCGTTATCGCTCACATAATGCACCCAGCAGAAAGCCTCCATCATATAGAAAATACGGCTGTAGTCGCCGATGAGTGAGTCGCAGCTGGGGTTGGGATAAAGATTATAGCGGATCGGCACTCCGGATTCGTGGATGTGATCGCACTGGAACATGGCAAAACCTTCAGCGTTGCGGATGTAACGGCGGTCGCCTGTGGCAAGGGTGGCCGCGGCAAAGGCAGAACACACATTCATAGCCATGGAATAAGGCTCACAGACCTTTGTCCCGGCCCAGATACCGTTGCCGTATGCTCCGTTGGGCAATGACCAGACGGGGACCCAGTAATCCAGCCATTTGCAGGCGGCATCGATGTAACGCTGCTTGCGGACAGGATCTTTGCAGCAGATCGCGCCCTGCAGCAGAGCGTGAACATTGGAACCTCCGTCCGCCAGATTGAGATTGCCGCAGCGGATATAGTTTTCGATCTCCTCTTTGGAGTATTCGGAGATCGCTTTTCCGCGGCATGTTGAGGCAAAAGCTCCGTTGGGGAACTGTTCGATACAGTACTGATCCAACCACGGCCAAACCGCTTCGGCATAATCCGGACGGTTCAGCAGTTTTTCACCCAGCAGCAGAGTACGGATGGGATAAAAAAGGAAATACCATTCAAAGGGAGGTTTGAAACTTTTGAGCTGTTCCACGATCCAGTCGCAGTAAAGCTCCATTGCCTGTTTGGCAGTCAGCTGTTCATAAGGGATCTTCATGGTACTTTTCCTTTATTTTCAGAGTTATTTGCTCAGAGGACGGTATTGAGTACAGATCTTTTTATTTTTTCCATACCGCCTTCCATATTGATACTGTTGATGACCGGAACTTCAAAGCCTTATTCAACGGGCGGATCAAGACACTGCCGAAAGCGAAATAAGTACCGATCTTTGGATCTCTCCCCGTAATATACAGCGATATCAGGGAGTTTTCAAGATCTTATAAAATTATAAAATAAGCTGTAAAATCAAAAAAACAGGGTTGCCGCAGATGAAGCGGCAGCCCTGTTCAAGTTTATCAAATCTCACAGAGTGGCAGCGATAACTGCCTGACCGTGGCGTTTGAAAGTTTCATCAGGAAGGTGGAACTTGATATTCAGTTCGGGGAAGGCTTCCTTGAGAAGTTTCTGAGCTTCTTCGATGAT
>JAFVRT010000285.1 GCA_017504125.1 Lentisphaeria bacterium | reverse complement strand
GGGTGTGGTCCAGTTTGTGGTCCACTTCAAGGCAGAAAAAGGGCAGGAAAAATTTGTGTAAGTAATTGAAATAAAGGATTTAAAAAAGAAATGGTCGGGGTGAGAGGATTTGAACCTCCGACTTTTGCGTCCCGAACGCAACGCTCTAGACCAGACTGAGCCACACCCCGAACTTGTTTACATAATATATACCATAATTCGGAAAATTCAAGCAGAATTTGATGTTTTTTTGCCTTTTTATTCGTTTTTCTTTTTCAGCTTAATGCTTGCCGGAAAGAATGAAATTATTTATTCCACGAGCAAAAAGCAAATCAACAGGAGACTTGAAACTTAAACAAATATAACTTGTCATAATCAGTTCAAGTCCCCCCGGTTGTCTGTCAATAAATCACAATTTATTTTTTTTGTCAGATCATTTTTTAACTTGAACTGGATCTGCCGCTTTCAATATCGGTGCCGGACGGGGCTTGCGAGTGTGGGGACGGGGGGATTCATGTTTCAATTCAACTTTGGGCTTCTGCTTCGAAACAATTATCCGGTCAAGTCCGCGGCGTTTCAGATAATCTTTGCTCCGCAAACCAAGCAAGGCAAAGATGATACGCTCCCGACCGGTGATAATGGTAACTTCACAGCTGGAACCGAAACGCAGCGGTTGTTTTTCATCCGTCAGCAAGATCTTTACCGGATAGTAATTGATCCCATCCCGCTCGATAGGCAGCTGGTAGACAACATCCACTTTGCCAGCAAAATAACCATAATCAAGATAGTTGTACTGTTTGGCGTAAATCCGTACTCTTTGACCGGGTTCAACCTTGAAAATCTGCTTTTCACTGATAAGACCTACGATCTTTTTACGCTGATTGGCCGCAAATTTGATCACAGTATCCCCTTTGGTATAATATCCGCCGGGACGGGGAGGGGAATCTGTGATGATACCGGCATCAGGAGCACGCAGAACATAATCCTCAAGATGTCGCTCCGCAATGGCAAGTTCATCCCGCTGGCCCTGAAGTTTGTGGCGGAGCAGCCGTAATTCTTCTCTGGCCTGATCGATGATCTGTTTGGCCATACCGTCCTGAAGTTTTTTCCAATCTTCTTCCAGGCGTTCCACAGCCATGCGGTTGGTGAGATGATCCAGTTCAATCTTGAGGAACTCGCGGCGTGTAACAACTTTTTGCTCATAAAGTTTCTTATAAACATCAAGTTCCGTAGTGGCTTTGGAAAGTCTTTCTCTGGCTTCTGTCAACTGATTTTCCGTATGACGGTAATAAACCGGCAGAGGATCCTTCAAAAGAAGTTCAAGGGCTTTTTCTTTGACTGAAATGCTCAGTTCCAATTCTTTTACCGCGTTTTTCAGTCTGAGTATTGCATCGTGCTGATTTCTGGTGTCGAACTCCAACAAAGCTTCTCCGGGAGAAACTTCTTCGCCTTCGTAGCGGAATACTTTGGTGACTTTTGCACTTACCAGCGTTTTTAACTGGTACTCACGGATACCTTCGACGATACCGATACCGGAAACTTCATCTTCCATGGAACCGAAGATCATGACGATAAGCATGATAAGTACCAGTATTACGATAGTGATGATGATACGCTGAAAGACTTTGAGCTGCTCGCGCATCCGGATTCTATTTTGAGGCATGATTGGTTCTCCTTATGCTTGAACTGCCATTTTTCTCTGGGTCTGGTACAGATCCCGGTAGATACCGGGCTGAGCCATGAGTTCATCATGAGTTCCCTGCTGGACGACTTTGCCGGTATCAAGTACCACAATGGTGTCGGCATTGCGTACCGTGGAAAGGCGGTGGGCAATGATGATGGTGGTTTTTCCTTCCATAAGACGGTCGAGAGCCTCCTGCACCAGATATTCAGAAACAGTATCCAATGCACTAGTGGCTTCGTCGAGAATGAGGATCGAAGGATTTTTCAGAATGGCGCGGGCGATAGCCAGACGCTGTTTCTGACCGCCTGAAAGCGATGCACCGTTTTCCCCGATAATGGTATCGTAGCCGTCCGGCAGCTGAGAGATAAATTCCTCCACATTGGCCATACGGGCAGCTTCTTCGATTTCTTCAACTGTAGCTTCAGGTTTTGCATAACTGATATTTTCCCGTACAGTTCCGGAAAAGAGGAAGGACTCCTGAAGCACCACGCCGATATGGCTGTGATAGGCATTCAGACTTAAACGGCGGATATCAAGATTGTCTACTTTGATGGAACCGGCATTGACATCATAAAAACGCAGCAGCAGATTGCTCAATGTTGATTTTCCGGAACCGCTGGGACCTACCAGCGCGACTTTCTGCCCCGGAGTTACGGTCAGAGAAAAGTCGTTGATGACAGGAGGCTTTTCTTTGGTATAGTAAAAGGAAACATGTTTGAATTCGATAAGTCCGGTAAGTTTTGAGGGATACAGAGGATTGTCGCACTCTTTGATTTCCGGAATGGTATTCAGG
>JAFVRT010000025.1 GCA_017504125.1 Lentisphaeria bacterium | reverse complement strand
GATAAGACCACATCCTTTGGTTGCCATGAATGCGATCTGTTCCGGAGTAATAAGCTCCGCTGCACCGACAAGATCACCTTCGTTTTCCCGGTTTTCGTCATCGGTAATAACAACCAGTTTTCCGGCTTTGATATCGGCGATCAGTTCTTCCGGTGTGTTAAACTGAAATTCCATAATAAAAACTCCTTTATATATTTTTCAAATTTCGACAGTTCGGGAAAAGGAAGTTATTTTCAAAGCTTTCCCGCTGAGATGATCGTATGAAACAGAGGCACCGTCGACCCGGAATGTTCCTTTTTCCACTACCGGCAGGCGATTCGGCAATCCAACGGTGAATTTTTCAAGAACAGCCGGCACTTCCCTGCCAAGCACGCTGAAATCTGCACCGCACATCCCCGCATCGGTTATGTAGGCAGTACCGCCGGCAAGTACTTTTGCATCGGCTGTCTGTACATGGGTATGGGTCCCGAAAACAGCAGTAACTTTACCATCCAGAAAATACCCCATAGCCAACTTTTCGCTGGTTGCTTCAGCATGAAAATCAACAACTATATTTTTTACCCGCGAAGGTATCTGTGCAAGCAGTTTTTCCACAGTTTCAAAAGGACAATAGGCGGAATCTTTCATAAAAACCTTGCCGACAAGAGAAATTACAGCAACTTCACCGCTGCCCGGATGCTGCAGTATCCTCATGCCGACTCCCGGATGGCGGGTGGAAAAATTTGCAGGACGGATCATCCGGTCAAGCGAATTTATTTCACGGGGAAACTCTTTTTGATCCCAGGTGTGATCACCGCCTGTAACGGCTTCTGCCACGGTAAGGAGTTCTCTGACACAGGATGCACTCAAACCTGCACCGGCTGCAGAATTTTCTCCATTGACGATTGCAAACTGGGCATTGAATTCCCGTTTCAGCTCCGGCAGAAGTTTTACCACCGCAGCCCGGCCGCCTTTGCCGACCACATCACCTAAAAAAATCAGATTCATAAACACAATATCCGCTGATTGAAAATAGCATCTGTATATAATATACACCTGAAGCAGATTTTATTCAACACAATTCAAGCATAATTTACCTGGTTTTCAGAGTGATCCTGAATGTGATCCGCCCTTCCGGCGGACGGGGCAGCAGATCGAGAGAAGAAATAAGTGCTTTAACCGATTCCTCCATAGCAATACTATTGCTCGGTTTTACGATTTTTGCCTCAGAAACCCGTCCATCTGCTTCGATTGTAATCTCAATGACCGTTTCCGGGAAATTACCCCGCAGCAGAGTACGCGGCGGCTCGCTCCATCTTGAATAGATATAACGCTCCACATTGCGGCCGTAACGGCGGAATGTTTCTTCATCAGCTTTTCTGCCTCCCCCCGGAGTACGGTTGTCGGCTTTGGGAGCATATTTCTGTGCCCTGTTGCGATTGCCAACCGGAACAGCAGGATTAAGGTTCGGAGAATTTGGGGGGCGAAAAACGCCGTCCAGCGGATTATTTTTCACCTGCCGTTTTACGATTTTCTTTTGAAATTTTCTCTGAACTTTCGGCTTGGGTTTTACAGTCGGAACGATCGGTTCTCTTTGTTTTCGGGGCGCGATCCTGGACCGTTTGGGGACCTTTTTTACGGGCGGACGCCGAACTTTCGGCTTTGGAGTGACCTCAGGACGGGGACGCGGAGATACGCGGGGTATTGCCGGTTCTGCGATTTTTCGCGGTGCAACGACCGGTATTTGCGGTTCCGCAGGCGGGATCGGGATTTGGGGTTCCCGTTGTTTTTTCGGCGGCGGCGTACGCTCCGGCATACCGACCATGGGGCCTTGAGAAAGTTTTGTTCCGCCGATTTTCACACGGAACATATTTTCTTCCGTTTTACGCTTTGCTGTCACTCCGGCGATCCATACCGGTCCCATGAGCGCAAGCACATGGCACAATATCACCACAATAAAGGTGAATGTGCGCCTTTTTGCGCCGGTCCCCGGCGGTGGAGCAGGAGAAAAACTCATCTGGAACTTTCCCCTTGTGTTACCAGAGTGATATCAGAAAAACCGCCGTTTCTGATTTTTGCCATAAGCCCTATCACATCTTTGTAAGAACAGCTGCCGTCGGCCCGCAGCAACAGCTGCAATTTGGGATTGGATAACTTCAGCTCCCGCAGTTTTATAAGCAATTCATCTTTCGACACCGGAGTATCGCCCAGAAGAACAGTTCCTTTGCCGGTAAGCGAAATACTTTTGAAATTGTTTTCCGGCAGATCATTACTGTTCATTTCAGGAGGAGAAACTTTAGTCCCGTATTCCATCAGCGGCATTGTGATCATAAATGCGATCAGCAGCAGAAATGTCAAATCCAGCAGCGGAGTTACATTTATCTCATCAATTGCGGCTCTGCGGCCGTCGCGTTCCCTTCTCCGGCGCATTTTTACTGTTCCCGGTTATTCTGATATTGTTCAAGTTCCAGCTGCTCAAGTTTCAATCTCACCATAAATTCTTCGGTGAAGTTATCCATCATATTGGTCAGATGACGGATCGAGCCGTTGAGCATATTGTATCCAACCAGCGACGGGATGGCAACCACCAGACCGGCAACAGTTGTGAGCAAAGCTCCGGCAACTCCGGGAGCCAGAGCGAAAAAGTCCGGCTTTCCGGCGACCGCGATACCGCAGAATGCCATCATAACTCCCCAGACAGTCCCGAAAAGGCCGAGAAAAGGACTCAAACTGACCATTGTTCCCAAAACTCCGATACGGGTTTCCAACTGTTCTATCTGGTGAGAAACCTCCCGTTCCAGAACTGCCTCGATCGCACTGAGCTGAGCATCTGAAAGTTTGCTTATTTCCCGATGCCACGGATCATGTCCGGGAGAACTTTGTTCATAAAATTCGTTGAGTTTATCCACTCCGGCGGCATAAAGTTCTCCGATCGGCCCCTCGCAGCGTTCTCTGCTCAACGATGAAGATGCTATGCTTCCCTGATGAGAACGGAACTTATAGATAAAACGCCGGGAAAGTAATTTTGCCCTCCGCAGAACGAGTCCTTTATCGACCATAACGGTCCAGGTGATGCTGGAACTCACAAGCAGCAGCAGAACGATCCCTTTTCCGACTGAATCACTGTGCTGAAATGCGTAATATACTCCGGGAGTTGCCGCGGCCAGCGGGATGAGAAAATTCATGATAGATCCTCTGTTTTTGCATAAATATATGAAATTTTACGATTTTTTTGAAAAAAAACATATTTTGTACTTTATAAAATATAATTCCGGTATTATATTCTGCAAGTGTAAATTGTAAAAAAAAGGAGTTTTTTATCATGAATACTGTAATTGGATTTGATATCGGCGGCACCAAGATCGGGATCGGAGTGGGAGATGAAAGCGGCAAGATCCTCGGCATGGCCAAGATCCCCAATGTGAATACCGATCCGCAGGAAATACTCCCGCTTATGGCTTCCGAAGCCAAACGGCTCTGCAAAGAAGCCGGTATAAAGGTTTCCGATTGTCCGGCATTCGGTATTTCCGCTCCATTCCCCGCTGATGCCCTCAACGGTATCATGACAGCACCTCCCAACAATCCCAAATGGCGCAATGTGCCGGTTTTGAGCTACCTGAAAAACGAACTGGGAATCCCCGGATGTTTCGAAAATGATGCCAACTGCGGTGCTCTTGCAGAATGGTTTTTCGGTGCCGGACGCAACTGCCGCGATTTTATCTATCTCACCATGAGCACCGGTATCGGCGGCGGCATGGTTTGTGCAAACCAGCTTATCCGCGGCGGAGATGCTCTCAGTGCCGGTGAATTGGGCCACATGTGCATCCAGCTGGACGGCCGTTTGTGCGGATGCGGTCAGCGGGGCTGTTATGAAGCATACTGCGGAGGCCGAGCTCTCGCGCTCCGTATGCAGGAAGAACTTAAAGATAAGCCCGAAAGCATGATAATGCAGATCGTCAATGGAGAAGTTGATAAGATCGACATGATCGCTTTGGAAAAAGCTGTACGGGCCAATGATCCTTACGCACTGGCCTTGTGGGATGAAATGTCGCTCCGTAACGCTCAGGCTTTCGGACTTTTTATCAATGTTTTCAATCCCCAGAAACTTATCCTCGGCACTATGGCATGGGCTATCGGAGATCTCTATACAGATCCTATCATGAAGTACCTTCCCCGTTTCTGCTGGGAAGGCCCCAGAGAAGCATGCCGGATCGTTCCCAGCGAACTTAAACGCGAAATCGGAGCTTATGCCGGTATCGCTGCTGCGCTGAATTATCTCAAGGAGCATTGAAAAACACTTGCTGCGGGTGTATATTAAGCAAGAAGTAATTCACAAACAGAAAGGGATTTTTTTTATCTATGCGGCTTTTTATCTCGTTGACGGCCGTCTTGCTTTTGCTTGCCGGATGTGGAAAAAATAACGCGTCCAAGGTGTCGGATGTAAAAATATTGGGCGGCAATAATCAGTGTGTTGCAGCCGGTAAAAAATTGGCTGAACCTTTACGCATCCAATTGTCCGGAGAAGGACCGAAAAACATTTTCGGCAAAAAGACATCACTTCCCGTTGCCGGTGCCAAAGTGTTGTTCCGTTTGCCGTCCGGAGCCGGTAAGATAAAAGAAATCACCGCAATTACCGATCCCGGTGGAGTCGCAGAAGCAGAAATAACTGCTCCGGACAATATCGGAGAACATACTGTCGAGATAATTCCGGAAAACAATAAAAATTTGAAAGTTGCCGCAAGATTGTTTTCCGGAATACAGATTTCCGGCGGCAACAGGGAATATATTGCCGGACACACATCGGAAGAACCGATCAAAGTACGCATTGCCGAAAACGGCAGGGGCATTGCCGGGGTGAAGGTCCGTTTCTCTATGGGCAGCACAGTCGAAGGGGTTTCTTCTTCTGCTGTCATTCTCTCTCCTGAAGTTATCACAAACGCTTCCGGAGAAGCGGAAACATTCGTAAAACTGGGCAAGAAAACCGGCAACTACCAGCTGACCGTTACTGCTGTCACTCCCGATAACAAGGTCAATTTCAGCAATATCAAAGTTCAGCTTCAGGCTGTGGAGCCGCTTTCGGTTGCGATATGTGTCATCGGCGGACTTGCGTTCTTCCTTTTGGGTATGTGCATGATGAGCGACGGTATCCGTATGGCTGCCGGCGAAAATATGCGTAAAGTACTTTCATACTTCACCAGCAACCGCTTTTCAGCCCTGTTGGCAGGAACTTTTGTAACAGCGATCATACAGTCGAGTTCGGCAACCACAGTAATGGTCATCGGATTTATCAACGCCGGTCTTCTTTCCCTTGTCCAATCAATGGGTATCATTTTCGGTGCCAATATCGGTACTACCATTACTGCCCAAATCATTTCGTTCAATCTCAACGGTCTGGCTTTGCCTTCTGTGGCCATAGGCTTCTTTCTCACCATGACCAAGAAGCGCAATGTGAATGCCTGGGGTACGGTTCTGCTCGGCTTCGGTCTGATTTTCTTCGGTATGTCCATGATGAGCAGCGAATTGAAACTGCTGGGCGAAATGCCTTCGTTCCGCAATTTCTTCAGTCTGTTTAATTGTGCGCCGCTGAATGGTGCATCGGTCATGCCGATAAATGCAGTCCTCGGAGCAACCCTGATCGGTATTATCATGACCATGGTTCTGCAGTCAAGTTCTGCCTTTACCGGTATCGTTCTCGCGCTGGCGGCAGGGCGGCTGGTAGACTTTTATACGGCAGTTCCGCTGCTTATCGGTTCCAATATCGGCACTACTGTTACCGCCCAGCTGGGGGCACTCAACGCCAACCGGGTGGCAAAACAGGCGGCTCTTGCCCATACGCTTTTCAATGTGCTCGGAGCTGTGGCCGTCATATTGGTTTGTTATATCCCGTACAAAGGACAACCTTGTTTTCTGTATCTGGTCAACTCTATGACCCCCGGAAATGCCTTTGCCCCTGTACCTCAAAATCTTGAGCGTCATATAGCCATGTTCCACACGATCTTCAATGTGGCAGTATCTCTGGCACTCATCCCATTTGTCAGTCAGTTCGCGGCAATCTGTCAATGGATCATCCCTGTCCGCGACAAGGTCAAAAACAAACTTCTGGAACCGGCATTGCTGAATACTCCGACTGTCGCATTGAAAGTTTCAGCGACCGCTTTGGAAGAAATGGTCATCGGAGCATGGGATATGGTGAACCGTTCAGTCAATGAACATTTTCTTACCGGAGATACAGATGATAAGAAATATGAGGAACTGGCAGAAAAAGAAAGTAATATCGACCAGATGCAGGAAGATGTCACCTCATATCTGG
>JAFVRT010000284.1 GCA_017504125.1 Lentisphaeria bacterium | reverse complement strand
GTCTGGTGACCGTTGGTCAACTCTGAAACAGAGGATCTTAAATCTTATGGACAGCGAAAAAGAGATCGTTCAGAATGATTCTGTTGTTGAAAACAGCGGAATCGAGGATCAGCGGGGACAGTGGTTCGTGGTTCACACGCTCTCCGGCCATGAAAAGAAAGTGCGTGACTCCATAAACCGTCAGATCAAACTTGACGATCAGGTCGGAGTCTACGAAGCTTATATCCCGGAAGAAAAAGTCGAAGATATCCGTATGGGAACCAAAAAGGTTACCACCAGAAAATTCTTTCCCGGATATATTCTCGTCCGCATGGATCTTTATAACGAAGACGGCAGCATCAATGAGAAAGCCTGGTATTTTGTGCGCTCGGTGCAGAGTGTGCTTGGGTTTCTCGGCAGCGCAAACCGTCCCAAACCTCTCCCCCCGGATGAGGTTGTTTATGTTCTTCGTCCCCCGGAAGCTCCGCGGCCCAAAGGTCAGTTCAAAGTCGGAGAAGTCGTCCGGATCAAAGATGGAGCTTTCGAAAACATCGAAGGCAAAGTCCAGAGCGTGGATGCTGAACGCGGTAAATTGCAGCTTATGGTGACCATTCTCGGACACCTTACTCCTGTGGAATTGGAGTTCTGGCAGGTCGAACATGTGGTTTGAAAAAACCCCCTCCCGGAGTATTTGTTTTACTCCGGCGGCGTGTTCGGTACTATACTGATTAATGGCGGCTTCATTGTGGCGGGATACCTGCCAGTCCGGACCACATCGAAGTCAAAAGAAGGAATAATTTTATGGCAAAGAAGGTTACAGGCCTGATCCGGTTGCAGATTCCGGCCGGCGCCGCCAACCCGGCACCCCCGATTGGTCCGGCACTCGGCTCCGCAGGTTGCAACATTATGGAGTTCTGTAAGCAGTTCAATGCCGCCACTCAGGCTCAGAGCGGAATGATTATTCCCGTTGTGATCACGGTCTATCAGGACCGGTCTTTCACTTTTATCTGCAAATCTCCCCCGGCTGCTGTCCTTATCAAGAAGGCGGCAGGCGTCGCTTCCGCGGCCAAGAAACCCGGCAGCGAAAAGGCTGGTAAGATCACAAAAGCGCAGATTCGTGAAATCGTTCAGATCAAACGGAATGACATCAACGCCCGCAATGAGGAGGCTGCAATGCGGATCATCGAAGGAACCGCCCGCAGCATGGGAATCGAGGTGGTCGATGCATAAGAGCAAGCTTTACAGACAGCAGGTCGAAGCACTTGGTGGCGATCTGATGCGTCGTTTCGGCGTTGAAGAAGCTATCGATGCGCTGAAAAAACTGCCGGGTGTCAAATTCGACCAGACCGTCGAAGTTGCATTCAAACTCGGTGTTGATCCGCGTAAATCGGATCAGACGGTTCGCGGTGCGGTTCCGCTTCCGCGTGGAACCGGCAAAGTGGTGCGGGTCGCCGTAGTCGCAGACAGCGACAAGGCTGCCGAAGCCAAAGAAGCCGGTGCTGATGTCGTCGGTTATGAAGACCTGGTTCAGAAAATTAAAGACGGTTTCCAGGATTTCGACATCCTGATCGCTACTCCGGACGCTATGAAGATGGTTCGTCCTCTGGGACGCCAACTCGGTCCCCGCGGTCTTATGCCGAACCCCAAGACCGGAACTGTTACCGAAGCGGTAGGTGCTGCGGTTGCGGAGGCGAAAGCCGGCCGTGCCGAGTTCCGTGCTGACCGCGGTGCATGCGTTCATGTTCCTTTCGGCAAGGTTTCTTTTGAAGCTGATGCCCTCAAAGAGAACTTTGAAGCCATTGTCGCTGCATTGGTCAAAGCCAAACCTGCCACAGCCAAAGGTACTTACCTGATGAGCTGCACCATTTCGGCAACTATGACTCCCGGTTTGAAGATCAACCTCAAAGAACTGGTGAAGGCGGCGAAATGAGAAACGAACAAGTCTTTCTGGTCAAATCGATCAGCGGCATGATTGCCGACGCCGATTATGTCTTTTTTATCAACTTCGCAGGGATCCAGGTAAAGGATTTCTCCGATTTCCGTAATCAGCTGGCCGATATGGGCGGTACCTGCCATGTTTTGAAGAATACCCTTATTCTCAAAGCTGCAGAAGCCCTCAATATCGCAGATATCGACAAAGCCAACCTGACCGGTGATACCGCTATGGTTTTCGGTAAGGGCGACTGCGGTGCTGTTGCCAAACTGATCATCGAATTCGGTAAGAAGTGCGATAAGATCAAGGCTAAAAGTGCATTCATTGAAGGTGCGGTGTTGGATGCTGCTGCAGTCAGCGATATCGCTGAACTGCCCTCCAAGGATGTTCTCCGGGCCATGCTGCTCGGCGTTCTCCAGGCTCCCTCCCGCAATCTGGTCAGCGTTCTCAACGCCAAGGCTGTGAGCATCCTGAATGTGCTCAATGCTTATAAAGAAAAACTCGAACAAAATTAAAATAACTGGAGGCATTTACAATGTCGGAAGAAAACAAAATGGAAGAGTTCGTCTCCTATATCGAAAATCTGACCGTTCTGGAACTTTCCAAACTGGTCAAGACTCTTGAAGAGCGTTTGGGTGTCAGTGCTGCCGCTCCTGTGGCTGTCGCTGCTGCTCCGGCTGCCGGCGCTGCTGCCGCTGCCCCTGCTGAGGAGAAAACTGAATTTGATGTGATCCTTGCCGGTTTCGACGCCGCCAAGAAGGTCGCCGTCATCAAGGAAGTCCGCGGTATCACCGGTCTCGGACTGATCGAAGCCAAGGCTATCGTCGAAGGTGCTCCCAAGGCTATCAAAGAAGGCATCGCCAAAGACGAAGCCGAAAAGATGAAAGCCGCCCTCGAAGCCGCTGGTGCCAAAGTCGAGGTCAAGTAATCTCGTTGCGGAGTTTACTCCGTTTTATCCGATCCGGAGCATGTGAAATGCTTCGGATCGGAAATGTCTGTAAAGACATGACAATTCGCCGGTGTGGTTTTTTGCCGGTGTTTTTCTCTGAAAATTACAAACTGCGGATTTCCGGTATGGTTTTTTCCCGGAGTGATGAGTTTGATGTCCGATGTTCGTTATCTGCACGCCAGATAGCTGAAGATCGGTTTCTTTGTCTAAAGATTATCAATTTTTCCGGTTGAAAATAATTTTTTTCAGCTTTTTTTCGAAAAATTTTAAAATATTTTCCATTTTTTTCAATATATGGAGGACGATAATGTCTGAGCGCAGAAACTTTGGCAAGCTGCACGATGTGCTGGAAATACCCGATCTGATCGGGCTCCAGGTTGAATCCTACGAGAATTTTCTCCAGCGTGATGTGCCGCCGAACGAACGCAAAAAACAGGGACTTCAGGAAGTTTTTGAAGAAATTTTTCCCATCAAGAGCTTCGACCAGAAAATGCAGCTGGAGTTCGTTTCTTATGAGATCGGCGATTGCCCCGCCGGAAAGAGCGATGTCATCGACTGCATCAAGGACGGCAAGGTCTATGATGCTCCGCTTTATGTGAATTTCCTGCTCAAACTGCCTAACGCTGAAATTGCAGAACGGGTTTTCATGGGTGATATCCCCATCATGACCGATCGCGGTACTTTCATCATCAACGGTGCGGAACGCGTCATTATCAGTCAGCTCCACCGCAGTCCCGGTATCTGTTTTGAAAAGACCCGCCATACCTCCGGCCGGGTACTTTACAGCTACAGGATCATTCCCGATCGCGGTTCCTGGATCGATGTCCAGTTCGATATCAACGATATGATCCAGATCTTCCTCGATCGCCGCCGCCGCCGCCGGAAATTCCCCATCACCACATTCCTGCGCGCCATCGGTTATCCCACCAACCGGGATATCCTCAGCGAGATCTACACGGTCAAAAAGGTCAAGGTCGCCTCATTGCTCAAAGAGGAACATCTCGATCACTATTACACCATTGATGACGTGACCGATGACGCTGATTCCGTGATCGTCGATGAATTGCTGCAGCTCAACGAACAGCTTCTCGGCAAACTGGTCGATGCCGGTATCGAGGAACTGGAACTGGCTTATGTCCCCAAAGGCGACAATTATCTTTTCAAGAGCATGCAGCGCGATGAATCCCGCAACCGGGAAGAAGCTCTCAAAGAGATCTATCACCGTATGCGTCCCGGCGATCCTCATAACAACAACAACGCGGAACTCCTTATCAAGCGTTTCTTCTTTGACAACCGCCGTTATGATTTGGGTGCTGTGGGCCGTTTCAAACTCAACGAGCGTCTGGGGCTTGATATTTCTCCCGATTGCCGTGTTCTGGATAAGCGCGACCTCATGGAAGCCACCAAGATGCTTATTGCCATGCGCTTCAATAATATGCCGGTGGATGACATCGATCACCTTGGTGCCCGCCGTGTCCGTACCGTAGGAGAGCTGCTGCAGAACCAGTGCCGTGCAGGTTTGCTGCGTACTGAGCGTCAGATCCGTGAACATATGACTTTTGATACTCCCAACCCCACTCCTTCTTCACTGGTCAACCATAAGGCTTTTTCCGGCGCAGTCAAGGATTTCTTCGCCCGCAGCCAGCTGTCCCAGTTCATGGATCAGGTCAACCCCTTGAGTGAATTGACCAACAACCGCCGTCTTTCCGCTCTCGGTCCCGGAGGTTTGAGCCGTGAACGCGCCGGATTTGAAGTGCGCGACGTTCACTCCAGCCACTATGGCCGTATCTGTCCTATTGAAACTCCTGAAGGTCCGAACATCGGTCTTATCAGCTCCATGTCGCTTTACGCGGTCATCAATAAGTACGGATTCCTGGAAACTCCCTACCGTAAAGTCATCGATGGACAGGTTTCCGATCAGATCGACTATCTTACTGCAGACAAAGAGGAAAACTTCGTTATTGCTCAGGCCAATGCTTTGCTTGACGAAAACAACCGTTTTGTCCGTCCCATGATCATGAGCCGTTACAAAGGTGAGGCCGGTGAGCATCCCAGAGAAACAGTTCAGTATATGGATGTGTCCCCGAAACAGCTCATCAGTGCTGCTGCCGGTACTATTCCCTGCCTTGAACACGACGACGCCAACCGCGCACTTATGGGATCCAACATGCAGCGTCAGGCCGTTTCTCTGATGAATCCTGAAGCTCCGCTGGTCGGAACCGGATTGGAAAAACGCATCGCCAGAGATTCTCGCGCTGTTGTGGTCGCCAAGGAAGCCGGTATCGTTGCTGCAGTCGACAGCTCCCGGATCATCGTGACTAAAGACGGTTCTCTGCCCGAAAGCGGTATCCCCGCTAAAGGCGAAGGTCGTGTGTACCGTCTTTTCAAATATCTGCGCAGCAACGCCGGAACCTGTATCAATCAGCGTCCTGTCGTCCGCCGCGGCGATAAGATCGAAGTCGGTACTTTGCTGGCTGACGGTGCCGCAACTCAGGGCGGTGAACTTGCTCTCGGACGCAATGTGCTTGTCGCTTTCATGCCCTGGTGCGGATATAACTTTGAGGACGCTATCATCGTCAGCGAAAGATTGGTCAAAGAGGATATCTATACCAGTATCCATGTCGATGAATTCGAGATCCAGAGCAGGGATACCAAACTCGGTCCTGAAGAAATCACCCGTGATATTCCCAACCAGAGCGAGGAAATGCTCCGCAATCTGGACAGCCGGGGTATTGTTTACGAAGGTGCTGAAGTCAAACCCGGTGATATCCTGGTTGGCAAAATCACTCCGAAAACCGAAACAGAACTTGCTCCCGAAGAACGGCTGCTCCGTGCTATTTTCGGCGACAAGGCTGCCGATGTCAAGGACAGCAGCCTGACTGTTCCCAGCGGCAAGGGCGGTATCGTTATGGATATCCGTATCGACTATCAGACCGATACTGCGCCGAAGTCCGGACTGTCCAAAACTGAACGCAAAAATCAGGAAAAGAGCATCAACAGCGGTTACAAAGATACCCGTAATGAACTTTTGTCCGAACTTGCTGAAGAATTGGGCAGAAATATTTCCGGAAAGTTGCCTTATCCTGTGATGTCTGTTGCTTCCGGTGAACCCGTGGTACTTATCAGTGCCAACCGCAAGGTCACCAAGAGTGCCATCCAGAAACTGGCCAACCATTATGACTCCTGGTCGATGGAGGAATGCGAAGCCCGCAACGCTATTGCCAAGATCATCGACAGCTTCGTCCCGCAGTTCCGTGAGAATGAGGAACAGCATAGACGGGCACTCGAAAATATCGATCAGCCCGGTCAGGGCGAGAAGGGCGTGATCAAGAAAGTCAAGGTCTATGTGGCCTGTAAACGCAAGATCCAGGTCGGCGACAAGATGGCCGGTCGTCACGGAAACAAAGGTATCGTTTCCCGTGTGGTGGCTATCGAAGATATGCCTTTCCTCGAAAACGGTGTGCCGGTCGATATCGTACTGAACCCCCTCGGCGTGCCCAGCCGTATGAATATCGGTCAGGTTTTGGAAACTCACCTGGGATGGGCAGCCAAGATGCTCGGTTTCACCGCTGCAACTCCTGTGTTCGACGGTGTGGACGAAAAGGTCATCGTTGACCTTATGGCAGAAGCAAACGAAGCATACGCAAAAGAACACGGACGCAATTATCACTGGGGATTCCGGCAGCAGGCTGATGGTTCCTATGTCTACGACGGAAAGACCGATGTTTATGACGGCCGTACCGGAGATAAATTTGATCAGCGCGTCATGGTCGGTCAGATCTACATGCTGAAGCTCGACCACCTGGTTGCCAACAAGATCCATGCCCGTGCGGTAGGACCTTATTCACTGGTTACCCAGCAGCCTCTGGGCGGTAAAGCCCAGCACGGAGGTCAGCGTTTCGGAGAAATGGAAGTGTGGGCTCTGGAAGCCTACGGCGCAGCTTACAACTTGCAGGAAATGCTCACGGTCAAATCTGACGATATCGGCGGTCGCGCCCGGATCTATGAATCCATCGTCAAAGGCCAGAACATTCTCGAAGCCGGCCGGCCTGAGTCCTTCAATGTTCTTGTGAAGGAAATGCAGAGTCTCGGACTTGATGTCCGTACTGTCCGCCGGAACGGAAATAATTAATCATATCGCGCAGGAGGAATTCACATGATTGACAGCGCTTATTCATATAGAGATCAGCAGAGCCGCGAGCAGAATGCTCCATTTGATGCTATTTCCATCAATGTAGCTTCTCCGGAGGTCATCCGCAGCTGGTCATTCGGAGAGGTCAAGAATCCTGAAACCATCAACTACCGCAGTTTCAAGCCTGAAAAAGGCGGTCTTTTCTGCGAACGCATTTTCGGTCCTGTCCGGGACTGGGAATGTAATTGCGGAAAATATAAACGGGTCAAACACAAAGGTATCACCTGCGACCGTTGCGGTGTTGAAGTTACTGTTTCCAAAGTGCGCCGTGAACGCATGGGACATATCGAACTTGCAGTTCCGGTTTCTCACATCTGGTTCTTCAAGTGTCTGCCCAGCCGTATCGGTCTGGTGCTTGATATGCCCGCCAAAAATCTGGAACGGGTCCTCTATTACGAAGAATATGTGGTAACCGACAGCGGCGATACTCCGCTGCGCGTCGGCCAGACCCTTTCGGAAGATGAATACTATCAGGCCTGTGATGACTATCCCGATGCCTTCGTCGCGGATATGGGTGCTCAGGCTATCAAAACTCTGTTGGAAAAGATCAATCTTGAAGAAGAAAAAGCCAAACTTGAAGAAGATCTCAAGACCAGCAACAACAAGGCCAACCGTAAGAAATGGGGAAAACGGCTGCGTTTGATCGAAGGTTTCATGGCCGGCAACAGCCGCCCTGAATACATGATCATGACTATTCTGCCTGTGATGCCTCCGGACCTGCGTCCGTTGGTTCCGCTGGATGGCGGCCGCTTTGCCACCAGCGATCTGAATGATCTTTACCGTCGTGTCATCAACCGTAACAACCGTCTCAAGAGCCTTCTCCAGCTCCGTACCCCTGAAGTGATCATCCGCAATGAAAAACGCATGCTTCAGGAAGCCGTGGACTCTCTGCTCGATAACGGCCGCCATGGACGCGCCGTTACCGGTGCCGGCAACCGTGCTCTCAAAAGTATTTCCGACATGCTCAAAGGCAAGCAGGGCCGTTTCCGTCAGAACCTGTTGGGTAAGCGTGTTGACTACTCCGGCCGTTCCGTTATCGTTGTGGGACCTGAATTGAAGATCCACCAGTGCGGTCTTCCCAAGAAAATGGCTATGGTTCTTTTTGAACCTTTCATTATCCGTCACCTCAAAGATCGCGGTATTGCCAGTACTGTCCGCGGTGGAAAGAAAAAAATCGAAGCCGGAGAACCCGAAGTTTGGGATATTCTCGATGAGGTGACCAAGGGACACCCCATCATGCTCAACCGTGCTCCCACTCTGCACCGTTTGAGTATCCAGGCATTTGACCCTGTGCTCATTGAAGGTTCCGCTCTGCGTCTGCATCCGCTGGTTTGTACCGCTTACAACGCCGACTTCGACGGTGACCAGATGGCTGTTCATGTGCCGCTGTCAAATGAAGCCCAGATGGAAACCAAGTTGTTGATGCTTTCGCCCAACAACATTTTCTCACCTGCCAATGGTAAACCTATTGCTTCTCCCACTCACGATATCACCCTCGGTGCCTACTATCTCACCTGGGTCGGAGACAATCACAACAAGGTGGAACCCAAACTTTACCGCGATTACTTCGAAGTGCTTTTTGCCATGAGTCAGGGATTCATCAAGATCCATGATCCTGTCCGGATCCCCAATCCTGACTACGGAAAAGACACTATTTACGGCGATAAGAACTCCAAGTTCATCACCACCACTCCCGGCCGTTGTCTTTTCAACGAGATCTGGGATAAGCGTCTGGGATTCTATAACGATCTGGCCAAGAAAAAGAATCTGGGACGCCTGATCAGTGATTCCTATAAGATTTCCGGACATGATGCCACTATCAAGCTGCTTGACGATCTCAAGGATCTCGGTTACAAGCACTCCACTCTGGCCGGTCTTTCCATTTCTATCGCCGACCTCGAAGTGCCCGAAAGTAAAGAAAAACTCATCGAAGACGCCCGTAATCAGGTGGCAGGAGTTCTCAAGCAGTTTGAGGACGGTGCCATTACTGAAGGTGAACGCCACAAAAAGGTAATCGATATCTGGACTCAGACCAACGATGCTGTGGCAGCAGAACTCTTTACCCGTCTGGAAACTTCCAGCCGTCAGAAAGAACTCAACCCGG
>JAFVRT010000283.1 GCA_017504125.1 Lentisphaeria bacterium | reverse complement strand
CATTGACCTTCACCGTACCATGTACAATCCTCATCTGGATATCACTTTTTTCCGCGGCAACTGCTGCTGCAATCTGGTTCCGCTGGATGTGATACCGGAAAGACTCAACAAGGCAGTTGCTTCGGCAGCAGCAGTCGGCAGCGAAGTTTTTAATGTGGGAAGCCACGAGCAGTATACATTCCCTTATTATCACAATTACATCCCTGACCACATGGAGCGTATTTCCAAAGCTGCTGAAACTATGGTCGGACTCGGATGCAAACCGGTGTTTTTTGCCAAAGGACTTCTTGGAAACGAAAGTTGGGAAAAATAATATCCTGAAAAAACAGAGGAATCAAAAAAATGCTTCAGATCACTAATATCAGACAGGGTGCCGTGCTGAATCACAACCACGGCGTGGAGGATGAGTCCGGGCTTACCGTACTTTTTGAAGGAATCAGCGATTTTCCCGGACCGGTTACATTGAACGGTCAGCCCGCCCGCCGGGACGGACGCCGTTTCATGGGCGAGGTGAAACTCACCCAAAAGATCAACACCGTTACTGCTGAATCTGTCAGCACCTATGGAAATTTCAGTCAGTCCATTGTGGTCGTGTGGGATAAAAAATCCTTCAAACGGGTCAATTTTTATATCGACGATCACAGTTTTTTCTGGACCGATCTGGCAAAAGAGCGTCCGAAACGGGCCTTTGATCACTTTTATCTCAAAGGTTTGAAAGATATCCATGACCGCTTCGGATTGAAAGTCACTTTGAACTGTTTCTATCACAACGATCACTTTGACTGTGATATGAGTCAGATGCCGGATATCTGGAAAAGCGAGTTTATCGACAACTCCGACTGGATGAAACTTTCGTTCCACGCCCGCGGCGAATTCCCCGACCGTCTTTACATTGAGGCAAGTGAGGAAGAATTCCGCAACGATTATGATCAGGTCTATGAACATATCGTCCGTTTTGCCGGCGAAGAAAGTTTCATTCTGCCTTCCGTGATCCATTGGGGGATCATTTCTCCTTCCTGTGTGAAGGTCCTGAAAGAAAAGGGAGTCAAGTGTTACAGCACCGCTTTCCGTCCCCGTCTTATGGGCGGTCCCAGTGCTATTGAGCGTGCCGTTGGAGCCAAGACCAATACCACAGCCAACAGCCAGATTACTGCCACCTATAGCCGGGATAAACAGCTTGCCGGAGATTTCGGATTCGGTTTCGAGGAGCATTTCAATGTTATGGAGGAAACTTCATACCTGAGTAACCATAAGCTCATGTATAATCCTCATCTGGATATGACCTTCAGCCTGGGCTGCTGCTGCTGCAATCTGGTTCCGTTGGATGTTATTCCCGGAAGATTGGAAAAGGCTTTAAGTGACTCTGCGGCTTCCGGAAATGAAGCCTTCTGTCTTGCCAGTCATGAGCAGTACACATTCCCCTATTATCACAACTATATTCCCGATCACATGGAGCGTCTTGCCAAAGCGATAGAAATCATGGTCGGGAACGGCTGCAAGCCGGTGTTCTTCCCCGATGGATTCCTCGGTAACGAGGCTTGGGGAAAGTAATTATCCATTTTTCTACAGTCCGCTGAAGTTTTTCCGGCGGACTGTGTTATTTTCATTATGGAATATACCGAATTTTATTTTATCCGCCACGGTCAGACTGCAGATAATCTGAAAGGAATACTCCAGGGACACCGTGATACCGATTTGGATGAAGTCGGACTCCGGCAGGCTGAAGCTCTGGCAGAAAGACTCCGTGGAATTGAGGTCGACGGGATCTTTACCAGCGATTTGCGCCGGACATCCCAGACTGCTGCGGCGATCGGAAAAGTCTTGGCTCAAGAACCGGTTCCAATGAAGGAATTGCGGGAGTGGCATCTCGGAGAACTTGAAGGCAAATGCTGGACGGAACTTAAAGAACAGTATCCGGAAATAGTTGACTGTTTCAATGTTGAAATGGATGACATTGCCGTTCCCGGCGGAGAATCCCATGAAGTATTTGAAAACAGGATATTCCAATGCCTTGAAAAACTTGGACGGGAATGGTGCGGCAAAAGGATCATTCTTGTAACTCACGGCGGAGTCATGCGGGCAGTTTTCAAGCATATCGTCGGGCCTGTCGCCGCAGGAAACATATTGCCCATCAGCAGCAACGCTTCCTACAGTAACGCCGTCCGTTATGCCGACGGCCGCTGGAGATTGCGCTGCTGGAACGATGTGGCGCATATTTCAAATGTCTGCGACAGCAAAGTCTTCTGAGATACCGGAAAAATAAAAAGCAGATACTGCTGTAAAAACTCAAAAAAAGCAATTCCGTTATCAGAAAAAAAGATGCGGGGAAAAGAATCTTCTGGAGCAAAGTTTCTTTTCCCCGCATTGCGGTTCAGCCTGTTGACTGGAGTATTCAGCGGGCGGCTTCGATCATTTTTGCCAACTTCAAACAACCCTGATAAGCATCTTTCAGGAATGCTTTCCGGCTCTCCGCAGTTTGTTCAAGCGGATTGGCTTTGCCGGCATCCCAGAAAGGAGTGTTTCGCATGGAAAGTTCGAAACTCGGAGGATTTTTGTATGACGATGAAGCAATCAGATTGGCCACCGCATCAAAGTCGATACTTTCTGTAAATACCGGTTTATGCTGATCTCCCTGTCCGTTGTTGTCGTGCAGATGAGTTGCAATCAGCCGGGATTTGCGTTTTTCCATTTCAGCCATACGATTGCCGTGGATATTGGCATGGCCGCAGTCGTAACAGATGCCGAGGCGTTCTGCCGGATAACGGTCAAGATAATTATTCATAAGTCCCCAGTCGTCATTGATCAGGTTTTCAATGGCGATACGGGTGTTGTGCTTTTCAAGAACCGGCATCAGATCATCGAGGGAACGCAGAACCGCTTCATGCTGGATCCGGACAAGTTTACGCGTTTCTGCTGCTTTGGTTTCTGCGATCGGTTCCGGATAGAATTCTGTATAAGGGGCATGCATGACTATTACGCCTTCTCCCTCAAGAGCGGTCAGCATTTCTATACGGTTTTTCACCAATTCAACACCGGCTTTGCGGATATATTCAGTTGTGGAAAACCAGCATTTTTCACAACCGCGGCTGCCGTGTATATCCAACAGTTTGATACCAGCTTCTTTTTGAGCTTTAAGTATTTCCGCATATTCCGGCGCAGTATAGATAAAATCTGTGTTCCAGTGGTGACACCAGAAATAGTGAGTGAATCCGGCTTCGGCGATCTCATGTATGCGTGAGATAAAATCTCCTGTTCCTCCGCAAAAATCTGAAGTACAGCAAATTTGCATTTTTTCAATATCCTTTATTGAGTCAGCGCAATCCTACAGCTTCGCGGACTTTATCCAGCAGTATTGCAGCTTCGCTGCGGGCCTTTTCGCCGTTGCGCTTGAGGAGATCCCGGACATAATCAAGATTGTTTTCCAATTCTTCACGCCGCTTCCGCATGGGTTCAAAGTAGGCCCAGAGTTTCTCAAAAAGAGCCTGTTTTGCATGTCCGTATCCGTAATTTCCAGCTTGCATTTTTTCCCGCATTTTCAGAAGTTCTTCGGGAGTTGCCACAAGTTTGTACAGCGCGTACACATTGCAGGTGTCCGGATCTTTGGGTTCTTCCAAACCTTTGGAATCGGTAACGATACTCATGATGACTTTACGCAAAGCCTTTTCCTTGTCGAAGATCGGAATGGTATTGTTGTAGCTTTTGGACATTTTCTGACCGTCAACGCCGGGGACAACTGCAACTTCTTCCGGGATAAGTTCCTCCGGAATGGTGAGGATATCGCCGAAGCGGTTGTTGAACTTGATAGCCAGATCGCGGGCGATTTCCAGATGCTGCTTCTGATCTTTGCCCACCGGAACCAGATTGGCACGGTAGAGCAGAATGTCTGCTGACATGAGGATCGGATAGGTGAAAAGTCCGCAGTTGGCTTCAAATCCTTTTGCGACTTTGTCTTTGTAGCTGTGAGCCCGTTCCATGAGTCCGACCGGGGAAAAGGTGGAAAGGATCCACGAAAGTTCGCAAACTTCCGGAATGTCTGACTGGCGGAAAAATACGGTGTTATCAGGATCGACACCGCAGGCAAGCCAGCTCAAAGCCAGATTCATCACATTGCTGCGCAAGTCTTCTGCTTTCGGATAAGTTGTAAGTGCATGGTAATCGGCGATGAAAAGAAAATTTTCGCCCTTGCTCTGCATTTCAACAGTTTGACGGATAGCTCCGAAATAGTTGCCGATATGAGGGATTCCGGAGGGTTGGATGCCGGTAAGGATTCTCATTGTTGTATACCTTTTTATTAAAGTTTTACCGAGCTTGCACCATCTCCAAGCTCGCAAATGTAATATTCTGCTTCGATACCGGTACGCAGTTTGTAGGCGGCGCATACTTTGCGTGCATACTGTTCTGCCTCATCGATCTTTACCAGATGGATCGTTATGCCGCCGAAACCGCCTCCGGAAAGGCGTGCGCCCAGACATCCGGGAATGGATTTTGCCAATTCCACCAGATAGTCCAGTTCAGGAGTACTGTTTTCAAAATTTATCCGGCTGGATTCATGGGAATCGAACCAGAGCCGTCCGAAACTTTTGATATCTCCATTACTCAGGTACTCCACGGCCAGATTTACTCTGGTACATTCTCCGACTACATGAAGTGCCCGGCGGTATTCTCTTTCGCCGAGTGCAGCTTTGGCGTTGCCCAACTGCTCAAGGCTGATATCCCGGAGTGTTTGAGCATCAGAATATATATCGCACAATATTTCAGCGGCACTTTCGCAATCGGCCCGGCGGGTATTGTATTCAGAATCCACCAGGTTATGCTTTTTCATGGAGTTGATGACAGCGACGGCATATCCGCCGGGCAGCTGAACTGTTTTCAAAACCGCGATCTTGCGGAAATCACTCAGGATTATGGAATCCTTTTTGCCGAAAATGGAACTGAACTGATCAAGTAATCCGGTTTTCAGTCCGAGGTAGGAGTTTTCCACCTCCTGTCCGGCGAGGGCCCATTCCTCTTTTGAAAGTTTTACATCAAACAGCTCCCGCAAAGCAAAGCCGACAGATGTTTCAAAAGCAGCAGAACTGGACATGCCGGCAGAAAGGGGAACAGAACTCCTCATTCCGGCTTCAAATGCTCCGATCTGAAATCCCCGGCGGCGGAGTGCCACTATCATACCTTTGACATAATTGCTCCAATCTCCCGGCACGGCGTTGTCTATAGTATTGAGATCAAACTGCTTTTCTGACCCGTCCCTGAAATCCCGCACCGTACATACAGTTCCGGGGATGCGGCGGGCGGCGAAGGCGGTATTCAACCCCACCGCGCATGAAAGCACAAAGCCCTGATTGTAGTCTGTATGGTTGCCCAGGATTTCCAATCTTCCGGGAGCTTGTGAAACCGCTTCCGGCATGGCTCCGAAGCGGGTGAAAAATTCATTTTTCAATTCGTGATTCATATACATGTTTCCTTGTTAACGGATAAAACAGATCCTTGAAATACATT
>JAFVRT010000282.1 GCA_017504125.1 Lentisphaeria bacterium | reverse complement strand
TGAAGCCAAATCCTACCGGGCCACCACCGGCAAGGTCGCGCAGGCTGAAAGCGAGCGTTTCAAGAAACAGCTCACGGCTTATACTGCGATGCCTTCAGTTTTCAAGCTCCGGGAGTTTTTGAATTTCCTGGCCGTTGATTGCGCCGGGATCCGTAAGTATGTGGTTCCGCTCAACAGCGAAAGCGAAGTGTTCCAGTTCAACTTTGAAGCCAAAGAACGGCTGGATCTTGTGGATACCGATGTTACCAAACTCAGCAACAAGTAATGAAAACAACAATTTCAATACATAAAAAATAAGGAATCTTCACATGGCTGCTAACAACTTCTTCAAACATTGGCCGACTTGGGTTTTGGGACTGCTGGTCGCGGTAATTCTGCTTTTTGCGGTTTTCTCGTTCCAGCTGAATCAGACTGAGGTCGCTGTAGTAACCACCTTCGGCAGACCTGCTCAGGTGACAGAACCGGGTCTCCATTTCCGCTGGCCTTATCCTTTCCAGCGCATCTACCGTTTTGACAACCGTATCCGCTGCTTTGCGGGCGGAGCCGGAAAACTGGAGGAAACCACCACCAGTGACGGACACAACCTGCTGGTCGGTATCTATGTGAATTTCCGGATCGCCGATTCCGTCAAGTTCTTCAAGACCCTTGAGAATATGACTCAGGGAGAAGAAAAACTCAACTCTCTTATGCGGGGATACAAAAATGCCGCTATCGGTGAATACCGCTTCAGCGAGATCATCAATACCAATCCGAAGCAGATGAAGCAGATCCAGATACAGCAGAAGATAAAGGCAAATCTTGCCCGCGAAACAGCTGATTACGGTCTGGAGATCATCGATGTCGGTATCAGTACTATCAATGTTCCCAAATCCATCAGCGAAAAGGTCGCCGACCGCATGATCGCTGAACGCAAAGTGCAGTCCGATGCTTACATTTCAGAAGGTAATGCCAGAGCCAAACAGATCCGTACCGAAGCTGATACTTCCAAAACTATCCAGCTTGCCGATGCCGAAGCTCAGGCCCGTACGATCCGCGCCGCCGGTGATGCCGAAGCTGCCAAATATTATGCCGAGTTCACCCGGAATCCTGAACTTGCCGAGTTCCTCCTCAAGCTGGACAGCCTCCGCAAGATCATGAAAGGCCGTACCACTCTGGTTACCGATTACCGTACCGCTCCCTTTGATCTGTTTCAGGCCGGTGCGGAAGTGCTGAAGACCAAAAACGGGAAGTGAAGCCCATGGAACCCAAAAGCGTAATCAACAGGGAGTTTGACCGTTCCGGGCGTTACGAGAGCGGTCTTAAAGCTCTGGTCAAGAGTCTGCAGTATGCCTTTATCATACTACTGGTCGCCATTGTCGGTATGATCGTCTATTTTTTCACCTGGGGCGGATACTTTTCTGTCGAACCTCAGCAGGCGGTCATCGTACAGCGTTTCGGAAAATTTTACGGAGCATATCAGGACGGTGCCCGCTGGTTCATGCCTTATCCCGTGCATCGTTTTATCCGGGTGCAGACCAATCAGCAGCAGCTGGATGTGAATTTTCTTCCCATTGAAGTTCCCGGCGAGGAGGTCAAGGCTTCTCTCACTCCGGGCAATGACCGTTATCTGCTTACCGGTGATGCCAATATAATCCATGCCTCATGGCAGGTGGCTTACCGGGTGGTCGATCCCAAAAAATATTATGAACGGCTCTGTACTCCGGCAAATCCGGTAATGGCGGGCCGGGTGCTGGATGACGATACCGTGGTGGATTTCAATGGATTTTCTTCCGGACGCGGCCCCAGGACTCTGCTGAAAAATCTTTTCGAAAGTGCCGTTATCAAAGTTACTGCTACTGAAAAAGTCGACAATATACTGTTTGCACAGAAGCTGGAATACAAGACCAGAGTCGAGGAACTTTTCAGCCGTATGGTGGCAAAACTTGACTGCGGGATCCAGATCGAAAATGTAACTCTGCTCCGTGCCTTTCCCCCAAGCCGTACAAAAGCCGCTTTTGACGAAGCTACTGCCGCCGGTAATGCCAGTTCCGAACTCAGAAGCAAGGCATTGACCTACAAGGTGGAAACCGAAAACGATACCAAGGC
>JAFVRT010000281.1 GCA_017504125.1 Lentisphaeria bacterium | reverse complement strand
GGTTCCTACTTCGATACCTTCGTAGGTTCCGCGGATCGAATTGCTCAAGGTTTTGGCGGAAATGCCGAGATTCTGCAGCACAGGACGGCGCGGAGTGATATCTATGTTGGGCTTACCGACACGGATACTGGTATCAAGGTCTGAGATAAGGGGCATGTCTTTGGCAAGCTCCTGAGCTTTGCGGCCGATGCGTTCAAGTTCTTCAAGACTGGATCCGCTTATACGCATGGGGATATCTGCCGAAGAACCGCCGCCTGATTTGGGAACATTGATCGTCACGATGCAATTGTCCATATCGGAAAGGGTCTGTCTGGCGATATCGATCAATTGAGGCAAAGTTTCCTTGCGTTCATTTTTTCTGGTCATCCTGACATGGAGCTGCCCCAGATAGACCGCTGCAGAAACCTGTCCGCCGGCACCGCTCACATTACCGATATTGATACTGATACCTTTGACAAAGGGAAGTTTTTTTATCTTGGCGGCGGCCTCAAGAGTCCGTTTGGTAGTTGTGTCAAGGTTGTAATAAGTGGGGAATTCCAAACGGATCGTCATTTCTCCCTGGTCAGCATTGGGCAGGAACGAAAGTCCAACCTGAGGCACGATAACAAAGTAAATGAAAGCACAGCCGCAGATGATAATGGCAAGAACCAGCCAGGAACAGCGTCTGGTGAAGTCCATGGAACGGTCAAATGCACGGCAGAGGGCGTCGTAACCTCTGTTCCAGGGAGTGAAAAGTTTTTCTGTGAAAGAAACTTTTCCAGATTCCGGCTTTTTGAGCAGGAGCATCGCCAGGATCGGAGTGAGTGTGAAACTGATGAAAAGAGAAATTATGGTTGCCACCACCATGACCCCGGCAAAAGGAGCCATCATAAGTCCGGTACGGGTGGTCATCATTGCTACCGGAACGAATACCACCACATTGGTCAATGCACTGGCAGCCACGGCATTGATAACTTCATTTGTTCCGTGTTCTGCAGCTTCCTTGGGGGTGTCGCCCTTATCGAGTCGTTTAAAGATATTTTCAATAACCACGATAGAGTTGGTCACCAGCACGCCGACGGAGCAACCGAGCGAAAGCAGAGTCATAATGTTGAATGTGTAATTCATCATCTGCATCGCCGCAAAGGTAACGATAACTGATATTGGCATCGAAATGAGCACGATAAGAGTGGAGCGAACTTCGTGGAGAAAGAGGAAAAGCAGAACACCGGTCAGGATGATACCTGTAAGGATACTGCTCCAGGAGTCGTCAACTGATGATTGGATGAAGTCACCGGAGTCGCTGTACCAGATCATTTCCATTCCGGAAGGCAGTTCTCCCTTTTTTACGATCTCATTGAAGCGTTTTTTGATACCCTTGATAACTTCCATAACATTGGCATCGCTTCGTTTGACGATGCTGAATGCAGCGGCCGGTCTGCCGTTCACATAACTGCGTCCGCGGGCTTCGCGTGAAATAAGCTGGGCCTTGGCCACATCGCGCAGATAGACCCGTTTCCCCTGATGCTTGCCGATTTCCAGAGATTCTATGTCGTCAAAACTTTTGAATTCGCCGTCAAAGGTGATGTTGGTTTCCTGTTTGTTTCCGCGAATACGGCCGGCGGGAATTTTGACATTGTTTTCTTTGAGTTTGTTGACTATATCATCTATTGTCAGGTTGGTGGAAGCAAGTTTCTGCCGGTTGACCAGAATGTGGATCTGCATTTCGTTTGATCCGCGGACACGAACTTCACCTACACCGGGAATGGCAGAAAATTTATCGGCGAGCTTGTCGTCAGCATAATCGTAGATCTCATCGATCGGACGGTCGCCGGTCAGAAAGATGTAAGCTACTGAAGTGGCATTATTGTCGATCTTGCGGATCGTCGGTTCATCGACTCCGTCGGGGAAGTCGTCGCGGATGCGGTTCAACTGTTCGCGCACTTCGGTGGCTGCGATGTCGATATTGGTGCCCATGTTGAATTCAAGATTGACCCGGCATTCATTTTCCATACACATGGCTGAAATATGACGCAAACCTTCCAGTGATGAAACAGCATCCTCAATACGGCGGGCGACTTCCACTTCGATTTCTTCAGGACTTCCGCCCTGATATTCGGCTCTGATCAGAACATAGGGGGAATCTATACTGGGCATCAGGTCGATACTCAATTTGCGGTACGAGTTGATTCCCAGCATGAGCAGCACGATGATGAAGGCGGTCATTGCGATCGGTCGCCGGACAGACCAATGGGTAAGAAACATGATTTATTTCTCCAGACGGTTGGCGATCACTTTGTCCCCGTTGTTGACAAAGGTATGACCTGAAACAATAACAAGTTCACCGGCAAGTTTTGCTCCATTCCGGAGTTCAGCCAGATATGGTTCAACGATGCCGCGTTTGACTTCAGTCATTCTGGCGGTATTTGTCTTCTGATCCAGTACAAAGACAACTTCTCTGCCGGCGTTTCTTGTCATGACTGCATCGGCAGGGACTCCGTAACCTTTGCGTTCCTGAAGCATGAGCTCCACATCACAGAGCAAACCGCTGACCAGAGGCGTTTTTGCCGGAAGCTGGATCTTGATCTTGAAGGTTCTGCTTATGGGATCGACACTGGGGGAACGGTAGGTTATTACCGCGGAACCGGCATTTTTGCCGTCGAGTTTGAAATTGGCTCTGGTTTTGCCGGGAACGATCAGATCATAGTAAACAGAACTGATAAAACATTCAACCTCAAGAAGACTCTGATCTTCGATCTTAAGGATGGGGGTGCCTTCTTTGACATATTCATTGGGTTCAAAGTCGCAAACGGTTATGATGCCGTCAAACGGAGCTCTGATTTCGGAGTCCGCCAGATTTTTTTTGGCGATCTTGAGATTGTTCTGCTGCTGATCCCGTTTGGCAATAGCGATCTTGAGTTGGGCCTCGCTGCTGGAAACTTCGGCGGCAGCTCCTTTCAAATCAACTTCGGCACTTTCATAATTTTCCTGAGAAATAGCCTTTGTGCGGTTCAATGTTTCAGCCCGTTTGAAATCGAGCTGAGCTTTGCGGAGCCGTATTTTAGCCAGATCAAGTGCGATCTTGGCGGTTTGTACTTCCGAACGGCACACATCGTATTGACGCTGGGCGACGGTGACCTGATTTTCCAGATTG
This sequence comes from Lentisphaeria bacterium, assembly GCA_017504125.1. Lineage (GTDB taxonomy): Bacteria > Verrucomicrobiota > Lentisphaeria > Victivallales > Victivallaceae > UBA1784. The sequence continues at coordinate 1,298 of JAFVRT010000281.1, read as the reverse complement.
GATTTATCCACCTGAAAGAGCAGATCATTCCTTTTCATCACTTTTCCTTCATCGGCTTCAAGGATATCAAGAGAACCTGAAGTCTTACTGGATAATGTTGCATAGCGCACCGGTTTTACCGTTCCCTGAACCGGGATCCGCTGCTGGAATACTTTGAAAACAGGGTTCATTACTCCAACACGGATGACGCGTTCTTTGGCTTCTTTGACCGCTTTTTTCCGACAACCGCTGCAGCATACTGCAGTCAATACTGCGACCAACAGAAATGTGATTGTTTTTTGCATTGTTCTCCTCCGGCATTTTTGCCTTGTTGATATATATTGAAAAAAGTGAAAACAATGTTATTTTGGGTAATATAATGACCGGGCGGTCATTTTTCAAGTCGCATAAATAAAAAATTTAAAAATTTTTTCTAAAATGACTTGAAAAATCATAATAAACAGGGTATCTTATATATCATGACACAAGCCGGAGTGGCGAAATGGCAGACGCGCTAGACTCAAAATCTGGTTTCAGCAATGAAGTGTGGGTTCAAGTCCCACCTCCGGTACCAATTGAAAGCATATTGTTCCTGTGATTTTTTCATTGGAACTTTTTTTTTGTATCGACAAATATTCCGGAGGATAAAATGGATCTGGGGAAAATTCTCAATGAAATCGTTGCCAAGGGTACTTCTGATATTCTGATTGCTTCCGGACAGATTCCGCGGGCCCGTATGAGCGGGGAGCTGCTCGAACAGGAGGAATATGGAACAATAGATGATTCCGTGATAAAAGAATTCCGCCTTTCCGTTATAGGTGAAGAAGGAGAAAAAAGTTATAACGAAAAAGGCGGATTCGACACTTCGTATACTTTGGAAAATCAGGGACGCTGCCGTGTCAACTTTTTTACCACGATCCATGGTTCCGGAATATCTCTGCGTCCGATCCGCAGCGGCGGAGTGATCGATTTCAAAAACTGCTGCCTCCCGGATGTACTTGAGGAAATATGTAATGCCGGACGCGGCATGGTCCTGGTTACCGGTGCCACAGGAAGCGGTAAAACCACCACATTGAGTGCCATGGTCAATTATATAAATCAGAATTTTTCCAAACATATTCTGATGATCGAGGATCCTACAGAATATATCCACACCAACAAAAAATCCATGGTGAACCAGAGAGAGGTCAATTCGTCAGAACAGGGAGGTTTTCTGCAGGCTTTGAAATTTGCTCTGCGTGAAAATCCTGATGTCATAATAATCGGGGAGATCCGCGATGCGGAAACTATGCAGACCGCACTCAATGCCGCTATGACCG
>JAFVRT010000024.1 GCA_017504125.1 Lentisphaeria bacterium | reverse complement strand
CGGTCATTTTTTTTGCAGTAGATCCTCTGAGATATAACTTTTTTATAAAATAATACCGGCAAGATAAAAATTCAAACATCTCTTACTGTAAAACTTGAATATTCTGCAGATTTGATATATATTAGACACATATAGAACGATATGTTCAATAAAAAATTAAGGAAGGAACTGTAATTATGTTTGACTGCGGATTGGGAGCTTCTCTTACGGCACTGACCGATTATTTGGCAGACCGTTCATGGGTCGATGCACTGCGTAAATCAGAAATAAAAACTTTTGAACTCAACGCAATGATGTTTTTTTACGACTTTGACGGGGCGGTCCGTAATGAGTTCAAGGCAATGCTGGCTGAAACCGGCAAACGGGTGATTTCGTTTCATGTTCCCTTCGGCGGACGCGAAGATCTTTCTGATCCGGATGAACCCACCCGGATCAGAGCGATTTCCAGATTCCGCGCCCACTATCCGGTGATCCGGGAGTTCGGATGCAAATATCTGGTGCTCCATCCTTCCGCAGAGATCCGTACCAATGTAAAAGCAGAGCGTGACCACAGAATAGATCAACTCCGGAAAAGCATGCTTGAGATCGAAGATGATATGAAAGAATTGGGAACTCAGCTTGCATTGGAGTTCCTGCCGCGCCTCTGCATCGGTAATACCCTTGCTGATATGGATCAAATATTGGAAGGTATGGATCCGGAAATATTCGGTGTCTGTTTTGATGTCAACCATATCATGTCACAATATCCCATGATCCCGGAAATGACCAGAAAACTCGGAAAACGGCTTTTTACCACCCATATTTCCGACTACAACGGCATCGATGAATGTCATTGGCTGCCGGGAAATGGTGTCATAGACTGGAAAGGATTCGTTGAAGCCCTGAAAGATATCGATTATCGCGGCCCCTTCAATTACGAAACCAGACTGCAGGAAGGTATGCCTGACCGCAGAATAAAGATATTGGAAGACAACTTCAACTATATAAAATCTCTGGTATGAATGAAATAAGCAGAAAACTCGGCAGCAAAGGTGTATGGTACTATTTCTCGCTGATATGCGCCACCCCGCATCCCTCCGGCAAGGAACAGTATCTTGCTCAACTTTTGGCAGCAGAAGCACGCAGCAGGGATCTGCAGGTGCGTTTTGATCACTTCGGCAATATGCGTATTGAGCGCAAAGCCGCACCGGGAATGGAAAACCGTCCGACAGTCATCTTTCAGGCTCATCTTGACATGGTTCCGCAAAAAGCAGCTGGGTTCGAGTTTGATTTTTCAAAAGATCCCCTGCCGGTGCGGGTGCAGAACAACCGCATCGACTGTGCCGGAAAAACCACTCTCGGAGCAGATGACGGAATTGGAGTGGCTTTGGCCATGGATATTCTCTCGGATCAGGAACTTCAATGCGGCCCGCTTGCGGCGGTATTCACATTGCAGGAGGAAATCGGGCTGAACGGAGCGCGGGTACTTGCTCCGGAGTTTTTACAGGGAGATTACCTGATAAATCTGGATTCCGGTGATGACAAATGTTTTTATGCCGGCTGCGCCGGAGGTGTGGAGATTTTCGGGTTCTTCACACCTGAATACACAAAAACGCCGGAAGGATTCCCGCTGAAAATCTCGGTACGGGGATTGAAAGGCGGACACTCCGGGGTGGAGATCCACCAAAAGCGCGGTAACGCACACAAATTTCTGGCTGCATTTCTTTCTGAATCTCCGGAAATACTTGCTGCAGCTTCTTTTGAAGGAGGAAGTGCCGTCAATGCTATTTCAAAAGAATCAGAATCCGTCGTCATTTCAGCAGTATCTCCGGAGGAGTTGAAGCGTACAGCAGATGTTTTTGCCTCAGAACTGGCAAAAAATTTCAATGCTCCGGAAAATTTTGGTTTCGATATAATTGCCTGTCCTGCTCCGGAAAAGGTCTGGAGTGAAGATTTCCGGAAACGCTTTCTCAATGCGGTAACGGCTTTGCCGGACGGCGTTTTGGAGTACTCATCTGAAATAGATTGCGTTTGCACCAGCTGCAATCTGGGTGTCGTAACAATGAAGTCAGACGGCAGAATAAAACTGGGGATACATCCACGGGCTTTCGATGATAAGGACTGGCAGCAGGTAAGTGCTGCTGTCGGTAATATGCTGCGGCAGCTTGGAGCTGTTGTTGAAGAACACTCCCCATATCCCGGCTGGAAATTCAAGTCAGACTCCCGTTTATTGAAAGAAGCCGGAAAAGTTTATGAAAAAGTTTATGGTTCAAAACCTGATATCAAAGCTGTCCACGCCGGTTTGGAACCGGGACTGTTTACCACCATGGCCCCGGAACTGGAAATGATATCTTTTGCCCCGGAATGCGGCAATGAACACACAACTGAAGAATTTCTGCTGATCGATTCAACAGAAAAAGTCGCCTTCTGGCTGCGGGAACTGGTAAAATCGCTCTGATCAAGTTAAAAATCACGGAGCTGAAGGAACTTGCTTTACGGCAAGTTCCTTTTTTAATTTGCGGAACGCGAAGTAAAGTACCGCGCAGTTCATCAGCGAAACCATCAGCCATGAAATAGGATAAGATATGAACAACCCGAAAAAACTCCGGTGATGAGGCAGCACATAAAAAATCCAGATCACCCGGAAAACACATGCGCCCCAAAAGGTTATCATCATAGAACTGAAAGCATATCCCAACGCCCGCAATGTGCCGTTGAGTGATTCCATGACGCCTATAAGCACATAGGTTGTAAACATGACCTGCGCCCGCTGCATGGCCCATTCAATGACCTTGGGATCGGGATTGAATATGGCCATTATATGTTCTCCCAACAGATAAAAAGTCCAACCTACAATAGTACACAATACGGCGGCACACAATATGCATCCCTGCATACTTTTTATCATTCTCTTGTAATCACCGGCTCCGCGGTTCTGCGAAACAAAGGCGATAGATGCGTTGAAAAACGAAACTGAACAGACATGGAGTATAGCTTCAACCCCGGCCTCTGTGGTACTTCCGGCCATGGCATACGAACCGAAGGAGTTGATCGAAGACTGGATTATCAGATTGGAAATGGTAAAAAAGGAACTCTGAAAAGCCGCCGGCACACCGATTTTAAGCATGTCCTTCATAATCGAGCCGTCAATATGCATTCTGTTCCAATAAAAGCGCAGATGTTTTTCATTATTAAGCAGGGCCCGCATCATAAGAAATGCCGCAATACCGTGAGCGATCGCCGTTGCCAAAGCGACCCCGGCAACATCCATTTTGCATACGATAACAAAGAAAAGATTCAGCAGAACATTGACAACTCCGGCAATAGAGAGAAAATAAAGCGGCCGCTTGGTATCGCCAAAGGCCCGCAGCATACCTCCTCCGATATTGAATATCATTTGAAAAGGCAGCGAAGTATAACAGATCCAGGAATACAAACAGGATTTCGGCAATATTTCAGCAGGAGTTTCCATAGCAATCAATATAGGCTTCACAAATGGCAAACCAATAAGCATAACGATCACCCCACCCACAATAGCGAATGTCATACCGGTATGGATCGTTCTGCCCAATTTGCGGTAATCTTTTGCTCCGTAATATCTTCCTGCAAAAACACTTGCACCGGTGGAAAGACCGCAGAAAATATTGACTATCATCGCATTGAGCGTACCGCATGCACCAACTGCGGCCATGGCTTCATGGGGAGCAAAGTGTCCGATTACAATCAGATCTACAGCGTGAAATATCAACTGGAATGCCGATGACAGCATAAGCGGAATGGCAAAAATGACGATTTTTTTAAAAATCGGCCCATGACACATATCCATTTGATTTTTATCTGAAGCCATAAGATGCCTGCTGAAAAATAAACTTTGACAAAAGGACTGGAAAAGCAGAAAAAACTTTTCCAGTCCGTTAAGTATTGTTTTATACTTCTGCTCAGAAACCGATCTTGTTTTCCAGATAATCTCTGAGCTGAGTGATGTTGACACGCTCCTGAAGCATGGTGTCGCGGTCACGGACCGTAACAGCATTATCGTTGAGAGAGTCGAAGTCAAAAGTGATACAATAGGGAGTACCGATCTCATCCTGACGGCGATAACGTTTTCCGATACTTCCGGTTTCAT
>JAFVRT010000280.1 GCA_017504125.1 Lentisphaeria bacterium | reverse complement strand
TATCATGATGCTCGGCGTTATCCTCGGAACCGGATCATCCATCTTTGTTGCAGCTCCGCTGCTTTGCCTCTGGCACAAAGAGGATCTGAACAACAATATTTCCAAAGCTGTCAGGCAGGAGGAAGCATAATATGTTCGGAAATCTGGGTGAAATGGCCAAACTCATGGGCCGTGCCAAAGAAATACAGAATGAGATGAAGCGTTTCAAGGAAGAAATGCCAAATCTTGAATTTTCCGCAACCGGGATGAACGGTCAGATCAAGGTGACTGTTTCCGGTGATTTCGCCGTAAAAAGTGTTGAGATCGCTTCCGGTGCCGGAAATTCCGCTGAACTTGCCGCTGAGATCCAGCGCGCAGTCAATACCGCGCTGTATTCTGCCAAGCAGAATGTCCAGCAGCGTATGAGTGAGATCACCGGCGGTCTGGGTCTTGATCTGCCCGGTTTGATGTAATTGCCGGAATGACTGTATTATGAACAGTTCCTATCCGGAACCTTTGGAAGAACTGATGTCCGGGCTGCGCCAGCTGCCCGGCATCGGCCGCCGCGCCGCCGAAAGGCTGGCGTTGGCTCTTTGGGAGTGGGATCGGGAGGAATTGCGCCATTTGGGGACTTTGATAGCAGCCTTGCCGGAAAAAGTAGGCCGCTGCCCCGAATGTGCCGGATTGACAGAGTCCGGCGAACTTTGCCATGTTTGCCGGGATGAAAAAAGGGACAACACCACTTTGTGTGTGGTGGAATCCATGAGTCAGATGCTGGCGGTTGAAGCCGGCGGCCACTATCGCGGCCGTTATCTGGTGCTGGGCGGTAAGATATCTCCCCTTGACGGTGAGGATGGTTCAGGGTTGAACCTTGAACTTTTACTGCACCGGGTACAGAATGGAGAAATAAAAGAGGTGATCCTCGCTTTGAGTTCCGATGTCGAAGGCAGGGCGACGGCAGTTTATATTGCCGAACTGCTGCAGAAATTCCCGGTCCGGATCTCCCGCCCCGCTTCCGGACTTCCGGCCGGAGCGAATCTTTCTTACGCTGACGGAGCTACTATTGCCGCAGCTTTTGCCGGCAGGACCGCTTTGGACGGAAAACAGTAAAAATGGTCAGAACTTCTTATACTGCCGAACTTTCTCAGGAGCAGATACTGACTTTGCAGCAGTTGCTCTCTGAGCGGGGGTGGGATCTTTCAGAAGCCCCTTATGCCGTCTTCAGAGCGAAAAAAGACAAGGTCAATGTTACTGCTTACGAGAGCGGAAAAACCGTTATTCAAGGTAAGGGAACTGAAGAATTCATCGAATTTATTCTGGAACCTGAAATAGTGCATGAACTGGTGGAGTTCCCGGAAGGCGCAGAAGCAGAAAATGATGTTATCACTCCTCATGGCGGTATAGATGAAAGCGGTAAAGGAGATTTTTTCGGTCCTCTGGTCATTGCCGGGGTCAATGTTACTGCCGAAACCGGAGCGCAGCTCCGTGCCCTCGGAGTGTGTGACTCCAAAAAGATTTCTTCAGACCAGAAGATCGCCAGACTTGCCGCTGAAATAAAAAAGTGTGTGGGCCGGGAAAATTTTGCACTCATATATTTCAAGATGGATACCTACAACCGGCTTTATGACCGGTTCGGCAATCTCAACCGTATGCTGGCCTGGGGGCATGCCGCTGTGGTGGAAAAACTTCTGGAACAGAATCCTTCAGTTCCCCGGATGCTCTCGGATCAGTTCGCGGATCCTTCGTTTATCAACCGCGCCCTTATGGAACGGGGCAGACAGATCATCATGGAACAGCGCACCAAAGCTGAAAGCGATATTGCCGTGGCCGCTGCAAGTATTCTTGCCCGTGCCCGTTTTGTGGAGTGTGTACAGCTGCTTGAACAGGAAACCGGTTTTACGCTGCCCAAAGGAGCCGGGGCAGGCGTCAAAGAAATTGCTGCTGAGATATTGAAAAAATCCGGTGTTGACGGTTTGCGCCGCTGCTGTAAGAATCATTTCAAAACCTTTGATGAGGTGGTGAATGGGAATTGAAATAGAACGGAAATTCCTTCTGAAAAACCAAAACTGGCGGAATGAGGTGATCGTGCCGCCGGAAAATTTCGTACAGGGATATTTTCAACGGGTTTCCGGAGGGCCTACCGTCAGAATAAGGATCGCGGATCAGAAAGGTATCATTACCATAAAAGGACGGAACAAAGAAGACTCCGGCATCGGCCGCAGCGAATTTGAATACCTGATCCCGCTGCAGGATGCTGAAAATATGCTGTCTGAATTCTGCGGCAGCAGAATAGTGAAAAAACTCCGCTACCGTTTCCCAGCCGGAAATGGGTTGTTTTGGGAGGTCGATGAATACCTGGATCTTAATGCCGGACTTTTTACCGCAGAAATAGAATTGCCATCTGCAGATACGGAATTCTGCCGTCCGGAGTGGCTGGGCGATGATGTTTCCGGAGATCCCCGTTACTCCAACGGTGCCTTGAGTGTCAAACCTTTCTCTTTGTGGGAGGAACAATGATGAGCGACGGTTTTCTTTTTGAACAGGAAATCCCCGATCGTCCTCTTGCCGACCGCATGAGGCCGGAGTCGCTGGATGAGGTCGCTGGACAGGAACATCTGCTTGGTCAGGGAATGCCGCTGCGTAAGATGGTCGATTCCGGAAAGATGTTCAGTTTCATTCTCTGGGGGCCGCCGGGATGCGGTAAAACGACACTGGCAAGGATCATGGCAAAGTGTTCAAGTCTGCACTTTGTGGCTTTGTCTGCTGTTTTTTCCGGTGTGGCAGATCTCCGCAAGGCTTTTGACGAGGCTGCCAGACGGCGCACCAACGGTCAGGGAACTTTACTTTTTGTAGATGAAATACACCGTTTCAACCGGGCTCAGCAGGATGGATTTCTGCCCTATGTCGAGGATGGAACCGTCGTGTTGGTGGGGGCAACGACTGAGAACCCTTCTTTTGAATTGAACAGCGCGCTGTTATCCCGCTGCAAGGTTTTTGTGCTGAAAGCATTGAATAATGATGCCCTGGAACAGCTGATCCGCCGTTCTGAAGCTCTGATGGAGCGTCCGCTGCCGGTCACTCAGGAAGGACGGGCCAGATTACTGGAATTTGCCGATGGCGACGGCAGATATCTGATAAATCTTCTGGAAAGTATATACGCTCTGGCCGGTGAAGATGAGATCATGGGGCCTGATGAAGTGGCAAGGTCGCTGCAGCAGCGGTCGCCGATCTATGACAAAGACCGGGAAGGCCATTACAACCTTATCAGTGCGCTGCACAAATCTCTGCGCGGATCTGATACCGATGCAGCTCTTTACTGGGCGGCCCGGATGATCCAGGGCGGGGAGGATCCGCTTTATCTGCTGCGCCGACTTACCCGTTTTGCGGCAGAAGAT
>JAFVRT010000279.1 GCA_017504125.1 Lentisphaeria bacterium | reverse complement strand
GGAGCTGGCGGAGAAAAAAAAGAACTGCCTGCAGAAGAAAAAAACAATAAGCTCCCGTCTGTTGCTGATCCCACGGACCCGCCGCTTCCTGCCAAAGGGGTGTTGACCCCCGCAGATATGAAAGGTGCTGATCTGCCTGTTGTGGCAGTAGATCACTCCATAGATCCGAACCGGGAAGAACTGCTGAAAAAGGCAGAAAAGGCCTTTGCCGCAAAAGATTTCTCCGGTGCGGAAATGCTGGTACTGCAGGCTCTTGAAAATGTCAGAGAAAACAGCGCGTTTTACCGTAAAGCATGGAAAGTGCTCACTTCATACCGGGTAAGTTCTCTGTATGGCAAATCCGGAAGCCGGTGGAGTGTGCAATACCGTATCAGACCCGGTGACAGCTTGAGCGGGATCGCTTCAAGATACCGGACGACCGTCGAACTTATCCGGAAGATGAACAATATTTCCGGCAGCCGTATTTATGTCGGACGATCATTGTGGCTGACTCCCGGCGACTGGCGCATCACTGTTTCCAAAGCGAGCCGTTTGCTCAAACTTTATCATATCGGTAACGACAAAAAAGAAACTCTATGGGGCGTTTGGGAAATCGGTATCGGACGGATGGGAAAAACTCCGAGTGCGGAGTTCGCCATTGCTTCGAGAGTGCGCCATCCGGATTGGTATTTGCCTGACGGACGGGTGTTCAAATACGGAGAGCCGGAAAATCAACTCGGTGAATATTTTCTGAAACTTGCTCCGGTGAGTTCCCCCGGCAGACCTTTGCTTGGATACGGCATCCACGGTTCACAAGATGAAAGTACTGTCGGGCGTTCATTGAGCAATGGTTGTGTCCGTATGCGAAATGCCGATGTTGAGGCGGTTTTTTATCTGGTTCCCAATGGAACAAGAGTTGTTATAAGTGATAAATAAGTTCCCCGGAACAGGAGCGTTTTGAGGAAGATAATACGGGAGATTTTACAAGATGAATGAACTGAAACTTGAGTTTGAAAAGCCTATACTTGAACTTCAGAAAAAAATTGAAGAAATGAAAGCTTTTTCTGCTGATAACAAGCTTGACGTGTCCGCAGAAATAAATGCTTTGGTTCAGAAACTTGATGAAATGACCAAAGAGATATATTCAAATCTCACGCCCTGGCAGAGAGTTCAGTTGGCCCGTCATCCTGACCGTCCCTATTCTCTGGATTACATCGAGCGTATTTTTACCAACTTTATTGAACTTTCCGGGGATCGCAGATTCAAGGACGATAAAGCGATTGTGGGGGGATTTGCCAAATTTCATGGCAAGCCCGTTATGGTAATAGGGACTCAGAAGGGGCGGGATATGAAAGAAAATCTTTTCCGCAACTTCGGTTGGCCGAGTCCTGAAGGCTACCGGAAGGCTCTCCGTTTGATGCAATTGGCTGACAAGGCCGGAGTTCCGGTCATTACATTGATAGATACTCCAGGAGCATTCCCCGGTGTTGCAAGTGAAGAAAGACATATTTCTGAAGCTATCGCTGTCAATTTGCGGGATATGTTCAAGTTGCGTGTGCCTGTCATCGCAGTTATCATAGGCGAAGGCGGTTCCGGCGGCGCGATCGGTATCGGTGTGGGAAATCAGGTGCTGATAATGGAAAATGCTTATTATTCCGTTATCACTCCCGAAGGATGTGCCGCCATATTGTGGAAAGACCGGGCTTATGCGCCCAAGGCTGCCGATGCCTTGAAGATCACCGCAGATAAACTGGTGGAACTCAAGATCGCCGACGGAATTATTCCCGAACCATTTGGCGGAGCTCAGCGTGATTATGACAAATCAGCAGAGGAACTTGCCAAAGCTCTGCGCAAGCAGCTGACGAAATTGGAGAAACTTTCCCCTGATGAACTCATCAATCAGAGATATGAAAAATTCCGTGCAATCGGCAATTTTGTGGAAGAAAATATCGCAGAGGACAGTCAGGAATAATGAAAACTCCTTTGATCGTTCGCGCGGCTCTGCCGAGTGATGTGGATGCCATTTGGAATTTACTGGAAATCTACGCGCCCGGAGGAACCGTGCTGCGCCGCAGTAAAGAAGATATTGCTTTTTACATAGGAAATTTTTCTGTCGCAGAATATGATGGGCGGGTATGCGGGTGTGCCGCATTGCGTGATTTCGGTTCCGATCTGCTGGAACTGCGTTCTGTAGTCGTTGATCCTGCCCTGCAGGGGCAGGGGATCGGTAAAAATATGGTTGAAGCAGTGATTGGCGGATTGAGGAGAAAGCGTTCTCATTTCAGGCTTTTTACATTGACTACCACACCGGCATTTTTTCAATCCATGGGATTTGAGATCTCGGCCAAAGAAGAATTTCCGGAAAAAATCTGGAGCGATTGTGCCAAGTGCGCAAAATTTTCCTGCTGCGATGAAACAGCTTTGATCATAAGACAATAAAGCTGTATATTCAGGCGGATTGAGTTTGTTTGCGGCTCTGTGCCGCAGGGAGCTGGACAAGGACCACTGCAGCAAAGATCATGGCGCAGCCGATGAGATTGGCTGGAGAATAATATTCGTTTCGCAGCAGCCAGCCCCAGAGTACTGCAAAAACGGAAGCTGTGCTCAGAATGATCGATGCTGTTGCAGGATGAACATATTTCTGTGCTGCCACCTGAACAGTACAGGCGCAACCGATGGCGATGACACCGCAGAAAAGCAGCGGCCGGACTGTTGAAACGATGCTTTGCCATGAACAGTTTTCTCCTGCGATGAGTACAGCTGAGCCGGAAATTACTGCAACTGTGAAAAATTGTACTGCCGCCAGCTGCAAAGCATCTGAAAGCGGTGCAAATTTTGCGATGGCGATGAATTGAAACGCAAAAAATAAAGCACACAACAACATCAGGAAATCTCCGGTATTACCGAAATTATTCATACTGCCGTCGGAACAGAGCAAAAATGTTCCGGCAACCGACAGCAGCGATGCTGTCCAGATTTTCCAGTTGGATTTTTTTCTGATGAATATACCGATCACCGGGATCATTATAACATAAAGAGCGGTAAGAAAACCGGCTTTCCCGGCGGTGGTATAAAGTAACCCGAACTGCTGAAGTATTTCTCCTCCGGCAAGACAGATGCCGCAGGCAGCTCCTCCGGTGAAAAGTTTTTTATCCGGAGTTTTTTTGGTGAAAAAAAATACCGGCAGAAGGATAAGACCTCCTATCAGGTAACGCAGAAAAACAAAAAACAAAGGCGGCATGCTTTTCATGGCATCGGCTTGCGCAGAGTATGAAAGTCCCCAAATGATCGCGGTGAGCAGCAGCGATATTACAGCAAGTAAATTTATTTTTTTCATGATTTTTATTTTCTCCATAGTTGTATATCCGGTTAATATATCACACATAGAACTTTGTTACAATAAAAATGACCGGAATGTCATCAATTTTTATTTTTTTTCCAAAAAGTGTTTGAATTAAGTAATAAGAAGAATTATATTAATGCAGTAATTCAAAAATGAAAATCATGGTGTTCAAATATGAACAATTTAATTCCTGCTGTTGATAAAACAGTACAAATGCTTGAGATGCTTTCGCTCAAAGGAGCTGCCCAGAGTGAATTGAGCAAAAGTCTTGGGATCTCCATGAGTACAGCGTACCGGATCCTTCAAACTCTGCTTGCCCGCAACTGGGTGAGAAAAGATGATGCCGGAGTTTATACATTGTCCTCCGGAATACTTGTGCTGTTTAATGCCTTCGACCGTGATGTCAAGATCGTTCAAAAAGCGAGGCTCAAGGTCGATGAAATTTCATCATGTTATCATATCGCCTGTAAACTTTCTCTGCGCCGGGGAAGTGAACAGCTGACCGATCACCGTGCTGAACCTCCCGGCCCGGTAGCCCTTACCGGACAGGCCGGTTCGGTGTTTCCGCTCATTGAAGGTTCTGTCGGGAGTGCTTTGCTGGCTGATGAACCGGATCTTTATATTGAAGAACTGCTGAAAAATTGTACAGCCACGATTCCGGAAAAAGAAAATCCGGAATTGCTGTGGAATGCTGTAAAAGAAGTCCGAAAAAATAATTGTGTACTCAATATGCGCCAGAATCGTTGGAACATTGCTGCTTTTTCAGTTCCGCTGCGCGGCAGTTCCGGCAAGATTTTTGCAGCATTGACGCTGATCGGTTCCGCAGAGGATTTTGCCGGTGAAAAGCTGGAAAAATGGCGGAAACTGCTGTGTGATGCTGCGAAAGAATGTGAAAGTATCTCAGATAGATGATTGCAAATAATATATAAAATGGAGAAGTGATCTTATGAAAATCGATCCGGCAACATTGAAAATAACGGATATGCGCTTTGCTGATATTGACGGCGCGCCCAAAAGATGTTCATTACTCAAACTTTACACTAATCAGGGGATCATTGGTTACGGAGAGATCCGCGATGCCTCCAGCCGGACTTATGCCGCCATGCTCAAAAGCCGCATAATCGGTGAAAATCCCTGTAATGTGGAAAAAATATTCCGCCGGATCAAGCAGTTCGGCGGACACTCCAGACAGGCTGGCGGTGTCTGTGCCGTTGAAGTCGCCTGCTGGGATATTGCCGGAAAAGCATGGGGAGTTCCCGTCTGGCAGATGTTGGGAGGCCGGTTCCGCGACCGTATCCGCTGCTACTGCGATACCGATTCAGAAGGCGGCGGCAGGGATATGGGAAAGGCTCTGAAAGAACGCATGGAACGGGGATTTACTTTTTTGAAAATGGATCTCGGTATCGAACTGCTTATGAATGTTCCGGGTGCATTGAGCGCACCGCTGGGATTTCTTGATACCATGAAAGAATATAAACAGGTATTCAAGACTCCTCACGGTTCTATCAATCCATCTGCCATGCGCGGAGCTGCTTACGATCTGTTCAATACCGCTCATCCTTTTACCGGGATCCATCTGACGGAAAAAGGATTGGATTTTCTCGAGAATTACATGGCCGAATGCCGCGACGCAGTCGGATATGAAGTCCCTATTGCTATCGACCATCTGGGGCATATCCCGCTCGAAGATTGTATAAAACTTGCCATACGCCTGGAAAAATTCAATCTGGCGTGGATGGAAGATGCTGTTCCGTGGCAGATGACAGAACAATGGGTCCAACTGCACAACGCAACTTCCGTGCCGCTGGGAACCGGTGAAGATATCTACCTGAAGGAAAATTTCAAACCGCTTTTTGAATCAGGAGCATTGGCTGTTGTCCATCCTGATGTGCTTACCGCCGGCGGTATCATGGAAACCAAAAAAATCGGAGATATGGCCGAAGATTACGGCGTGCAGATGAATCTTCACATGGCAGAAAGTCCCATCGGATGTCTGGCTGCTGTGCATGTTGCGGCAGCAACGAGGAACTTCATGAGTCTGGAACTGCACAGCGTGGATGTGCCGTGGTGGGGAAATCTGGTGAAACCTGCTCTTGATTATGACGGTGGATTTATCACCGTTCCGGATGCTCCGGGACTCGGTATCGAAGCTCTCAACGAAGAACTTATCGCTGAACACACCCATCCGGATTTTCCTGAACCGTGGAGCGAAACTTCCGAATGGGATAAAGAATGGTCAAATGATCGCCAATGGTCATAAAATAAAGGAACTTTTATTATGGCAAATTATACAAAACCTGTTGTTTCGCAAGAAGAAATCAATTCCGTATTTTCCGATACCTACCGGGAATACTGGAACGCAAAAGAACAACAGCGGATCGATGCCGATATTGAAAACAACCGGAAAGCTGACGGCGAATTTCAGCTCCCCGCTTCTGCTGCAGACAGAGAAGTGAAAGTCGAACAGATCTCCCATGACTTTATTTTCGGAGCCCATATTTTCAACTTCGACCAGCTGGGAACTGATGAACGTAACCGCCGTTACAAAGAACTTTACGGTGAACTTTTCAATTCCGCCACTATCGCCTTTTACTGGAAACAAATGGAACTTGAAGAAGGCCGTCCCAGATTCCGTGCCGAATACCGGGACAGTGCTGAATTCTGGAACAGCTGTGCCGAACCGTGGAAACAACCTCATTGGCGGCGTCCTGCCACCGATCCTGTAGTGGATTTCTGCCTTGCCAAAGGGATCAGACTCCACGGACATCCGCTGGTTTGGGGCAACAATACCTGGCAGATTCCGGACTGGCTCATCAACAAGATACCTTTTGACTACTTGCGTCAGGCAGATCTTGACCGCAATCCGGCAAACGGCAGACTGCCTAACGGAGGATTGGCCAAAGCTTTTAATGATATGACTCCGGAAGAAATCTTCCGGGCAGTTCCGGAATATGCCTCGCTTATAAATCAGCTTACTGCAAAAAGGATCATGGAGATCGCCGTCCGTTACGGAGATAAGGTCCACAGCTGGGATGTGGTCAACGAAAGTGCCACCGATTTCGGTGCCGGCAGAATGATCCCCGGCAGTAAAATATGCAAGAGCATATACGGTCCTATGCCGGGAGATTATACATACCGCAGTTTCAAGATCGCGGAAAGCATCTTCCCGGAAAATGTCAAACTCAATATCAATGACTATAATTTGAGCGAAACATACCTCGATCAGATCAATAATCTTTTGGACAGACGCTGCAAGATAGATATTGCCGGACTCCAGATGCACCTTTTCAATCCTCAGACCTGTCAGGATATCGCTGACGGTAAGACCTCGGTACAATCTCCTGCTGAGGTTCGTGAAACCATGGCGCGTATCGGTTCCACCGGTTTGCCGCTGCATTTGTCTGAAATAACCATCACCGCTCCCGGCGGCGACCGGAAAGGGGAGATCATTCAAGCGGAAATCACCCGCAACCTTTACCGGCTCTGGTTCAGTCTGAAACCCATGATGGGCATTACATGGTGGAATGTTGTGGATAACTGCGGAGCTCCCGGCGAACCTTCTGTTTCAGGACTTTTCACCAGGGACATGGAACCGAAACTTTCCTATTTTACCCTTGATGAACTCATCAACAAAGAATGGCGTACCAACTGCGAACTCAAAGCGGATAACTCCGGCAAAGTGGCTTTCCGCGGGTTCAGAGGCAATTATAAATTTTCATGGATATCTGAAAATGGTCAGGAAGAATCCATGACTGCTTATTTGAAGTGAAAATAAAGGAGAAAATATTATGCCCTCACTTAAAGATATGCGTTCAAAGGCCAAAGAGGCCGGTTTGATGAAACTTGATAAACTCATTGCCACGCGGCAGCGGATCCCCAATTGCGAGATCCCTATTCCCATCAAAGAACTTTGTGAACGGTACGAAAAACTTTATACCGGATGTATCAATGATGTGATGCGTGAACTCACATTGCTCAACCAGAATCTCCCCAGCGACATCATGC
>JAFVRT010000278.1 GCA_017504125.1 Lentisphaeria bacterium | reverse complement strand
GGCAGCCGGTTTTGCCGGGGCAGCCGGTTTTGCCGGGGCAGCCGGTTTTGCCGGGATAGCCGGTTTTGCCGGGACAGCCGGTTTTGCCGGGGTAGCCGGTTTTGCCGGGGCAGCCGGTTTTGCCGGGGCAGCCGGTTTTGCCGGGGCAGCCGGTTTTGCCGGGGCAGCCGGTTTTGCCGGGGCAATTGGTTTGTTCAAAGCCGGAGCTTTCCGGTTGAAGTTAAGACTTAGTTTAGGTACTGCAACGCTGGCAGTTTTATTATAAGAGTCAAGATCCCTGATAACATCAGCCGGGGTCTGATAGCGTTCTTCGATGTTTCTTGCCATCATCTTGACGATAACATCATTGAGCAGCTGGGGCAAATCCGGATTTATTTCTTTCGGCGGGGTCAGATTGCCTTCCACATGCTTTTTTGCCATAGCTTCCTGTGTTTCCTCCGGGTATGGAAACTGTCCGGTCACGAATTGATAAAAGGTCGCCCCCAGACTGTAAATGTCGCTGCGGACATCGGTGGGAACTCCGGTAAGCTGTTCAGGACTGATATATTGCGGAGTTCCCATGGTCTCGTTGGAGTCTTCATCTTCAACCATATCGCTGTTGGCACTTCGGGCAAGACCGAGGTCGGCCAGTTTGGCAAATCCGTTGGCGGAAAGCATTATATTATCAGGTTTGATATCCTGATGCACAAGTTTCTGTTCATCCCATGCAGCCTGCAATGCACCGCATATTTCCTTGATGACCTTTATGGCCTGATCAAATTTCAGAATATGTTCCCGTTTCAGTATCTGTTTGAAAGTTTCGCCTTTGATATATTCCATGGCGAAGTAAAAAATACCATTTTCCTCGCCTACTGCGTAAGCCTGAACGATGTTGGGGTGGGTCAGTTTCGCGGCGGCTCTTGCTTCCCGGAAAAGTCCGTCGATGTATTCTTTATCGTTGGCGAATTTTTCGTGAAGGACTTTGAGTGCCACCGGACGGTCAAGCGAGATCTGACGGGCCAGATACACCATGCCCATACCGCCGCTGTTCAAAGCTGATTCAAGCAGAAAATCTCCTATTACCGCTCCCGGTGATAAGTGGTTTTCGGGGACTTGGATCTCTGATGAACACAATGGACATTTGACTTCTTTGGTGTCTGCCGGAACTTCCTGTTCGACAACTTTATTGCAATTTTTACAGAAAAGTTTCATTTTTTATCAACTCCCTCCGGGGCCGGAAAAAAGTATTCGATCACAGCTTGATCCCGCAGGCGAAGTGCGTAATCAGCGGAGCTTTTCCGGTAGATTTCATCTTCCATGATTTTTTTTACGGACTCGACATGTTCTTTGAAAACCGCCTTTTTCGGCGGAACGAATTTCAAGACTTTTATGAAGTAAACTCCGTCAGCTGTCTGCACTGACGGGTAGATAGTATTTACTTCGATTTTTTTCATGGCCCCGGCAAATTCCGGACGGAGTTTGTCAAGATCCACGATTCCTACGCTGCCGTTATTGCTGTTGTTTATGGCGTAGAGAGGAACCATTTTTTGCCATGATGCGGGATCTTTTTTCAGCTCTGAGGCGACGGAGTTTATCTTATCTTTGTCATTTTTATTCAATTTCAGCAATGCGATTTCGATTTGTCCTGGAAAGGAGTATTTTTTTTCATCTTTTTTGAATCGCCGCAGCAGGTCTGCCGGGGCAGGCCGGGCGGCCAAAAGAAATTCCCGGTGGCGCATGATCTGGACTATCATTCTTTCTCTGATCTTCCGCTTGATTTTTTTCATGTCAGAACCGGATTTTTTAACTCTTTCTTCAAGCTCTTTTCTGGAGGGACATCCGATAAATTTTCCCCAGCGGTCGACTTCATTTTCGATTTCGTGCTGCGGCAGAACCAGATTCTGAGCCGCAAAATCAGCGACAATAAGTCTGGTATCTATGGCTTTGTCAACGGCCTGGCGGCGCAAAGCAAGGATTTTTTGTTCCAGTTCTTTGCCGGAGTAACTGCTGCCGAGCTGGAACTCCCGGTCGCGCAGAGCCGGAAGTATTTCGCTGAGTGTAACAGGATCACCGTTTACAGCAGCAAGAACAGAATCCAGCTCCTGTTTTTCTGAAGCAGACAAAAGAAAGCTGGAAAAAATCAAGAAAAGGAGAAAAAGTTTCACCGGCATACAGAAGATTCCTCGTTTTTACGCTTGTATCAGGGTTCCCTTGCGGTTTCATCCAGGGCCTTTATCAGCGGATGAAGGATATATTCTATGACTCTGCGCCGGCCGCATTTGATTTCGCATTGTCCTTCCATACCGGGGATGAGGCGGAACGATTCCGGGATATTTTTAAGTTTTCCGGAAATGATGATCCGGCCGCGGTAATAGGTAACTTCCTGTCCTTGGATATTTTTCTGCAAGGTGTTTTCGGAAATATTTTTGACGCTGCCGTTCAGGGTTCCATATTTCTGGAAAGGATAGGCATTGAGTTTTATCCGTGCCGTTGCTCCGGGGGTGACTTTGCCGATATCCAGCGGACGGATCTCGCACTCCATTTCCAGATTGCCGTTGAGGGGAATGAGCGTAATGAGTGCTTCTGCCTCCTGAACAGCTGATCCCGGAGAAAATGAGGCGATTTCGTGAACTACCGCATCGCAGGGGGCGCGCAAATAAACATATTCAATAAGGCGGGCCACTTTTTCGTAGTCTTTGGAAACTGAAGTCAAACTGCGGTCGGCATTTACCATTTCTTCTGAAAGTTTATTGCGCCATTCCTGAACAAAAGAATTCTGTTCTGCAATAAGTGTTCCGCGGCGGTGATTGAGTTCCAGAAGATCATTTTCCAACTGGTCGACCGTGGCTTCCATTTCCATTCTGGTGACAGACATCTGAAGCAGATCTTTGAGAGAAGCGGCTTTTTTGGCGTGAAGATCTTTGAACATGTTTTCCAACTGTTTTATGGCCCCCAGCCGTTCTTGCTGTTTCTGCAGATTATCCTGTTTGCTTTTTTTGGAAGCCGCTATCTGTGAAAGTGCTTCCTTGAAGTAATTCATGCGCTCCTTGTAGTATTTCTGACGCTGCCTGCAGAGAGCCAGCTGCCAGGTCTGGAACTGATTGCTCCCTCCTGTGTAGGGCTGCTGCAGAAACTCCGCCCGCAATCGGGAAAGCTGGGCATTGATCGCCAGCATTTCATTTTTCAACCTTTCAGCTTCTGCGTTGTTGAATGCCGGATCAAAGGTTATCAATATCTGATCTTTTTTTACGATATCACCGATACGGACATTGATTTTTTTGATAACTGACCGTTCCAGCGGCTTCATGACTACGGTCGGCAGATCGGTTACAAGTTTTCCGGTCCCCTGGATGACAACATCGACTTTGGCGGCGATAGACCAGATAATGGCTCCGAAAAGCACGATACACGGGATCCAGACTCCGAGGCGTATTGCCGGCGGGAGCTGTTCATTTTTGATTTCCAGCGCGTCAGGCTGGAAAGGAATTATTTCCTGGGGAGTGGTATTTTCATTCATGATTATTCTCCTCTCATTTGCTGATTCCAGAATTCCTGATAAATACCGGGAATCTTCATCAATTCCTCATGGGTTCCGGCTGAACTGAGTTCTCCCTGATCGATAGTGATGATCTTGTCGGCATGGCTGACTATACTCAACCTGTGGGAAACGATGATGACCGTACGGCCTTTGGCTATGTTGCGGAGATTCTTGCGGATCACTTCTTCGCTTTCAGGGTCGAGGGCACTGGTGGCTTCGTCAAAAATCAGGATCGGAGGATTGGTCAGCAAAGCTCTGGCAATGGCAAGCCGCTGTTTTTGACCGCCGGAAAGGTTTGAGGCATTTTCTTCAAGCATGGTATCGTAGCCTTTGGGGAGCTTTTGGACGAATTCATCGGCTCCGGCCAGTTTACAGGCGTAGATGATTTCTTCGAGAGATGCGTTCTGTTTGGGAAGCGACACATTCTGCCGGACAGTACCGCTGAAGAAATAATTTTCCTGCAGCACCACGCCGATGTTCCGGCGCAGATGTGCCTTGTCGATTTCGCGTATGTCGATACCGTCGATTTTGACTATTCCGCGGGTTACCGGATAAAGCCCCTGAAGCAGTTTTGTGAGAGTCGTTTTGCCGGAACCGGAACGGCCGACAAAACCGATAGTGGAACCGGCAGGGACCGAAAGATTGAAATTCTTGATGACTTCGGGCAGGTCGCTGCGGTAACGGAACGATACATCCTCAAACGAAACCTGACCTTTGAAGGGATTGCGTACACCGCCGCCGGCAGGTTCAGGCGGAGTATTCATAACGACTCCGAGCATTCGTACTGAAAGGGCGATCTGCTGATATTCGTGGATAAGCCCCACCATCTTGACCAACGGGCCGGTAACGCGGCCGGCCAGCATCTGGAACGCACTAAGTTC
>JAFVRT010000277.1 GCA_017504125.1 Lentisphaeria bacterium | reverse complement strand
GGGTTTGAGTTCCGGAATATTAAAGGACATTCCCATCAGGCCTTTGTCGACATTTTTCATGTATACACTCTGACCGCCGGAAATAAATACCCGTTTATCGAATTTTATGACCTGCTGTTTTTTCTTTGTTCCCCACCAGTTAGGCAGTTTGGTGCTGTTGCAGAAGTCCACATGGAGCATGGGGGGCGCAGGTTTCTTTGCAAAGGAAAGTGTTCCCCAGCGTTCGATCTCATGGAACCCGGCCCGTCCTCCTGACACAGGACTCCAGTGGTAATAGATCTCCTTGACAGGATTGCCTTTGAGAGCCCGGTGACGGGCGAAGTTGGCAGGGACATTTTCAGCGAGTTTACCCAGATCTTTTCTGGGAACGGTAACGGTAACGCTCCAGCCGTCGGCTCTTTTTTCAGCTTTGGCGGAAGCTGAACTGTTCCATGCAATTCCCTGGGCTTTACCGTTTTTGAGCAGTTTGTAGTCGCTGAGAGCTCCGTTGGAGTTGACGACAAACTGAACATAATTTTTCCGGTCGCCGGAGGGATTCAGCATGATTTCGACAGCGGAATCCGCATAGGTCATCGGGGAATCTCTTGTGGTCTGTTCCGCCATGATGTCTTTCATGCGCGGTTCTTCGCAATCAAAGCGGAAATAGAGATTTTTGTCATCTCCTGAAACAGAAACTTTGGTGGCTACATCGTTGACTTCACCCTGATAAGCGCGCAAGTGGGCGGTTCCGGGGAGATAGACTTTCCACGAATCAAGTGCATTCTGGAAACCGTGGAATGTATCGCATTGAGCCTGCAGAGGGCCGATGAGATGTTTGCGGATAAATTCGATCCGTTTTACAGCTTCTTTGTCGGATGAGGCACTTTTTACAGCGGCGTTGATCCATGCATTGATCTGTTTCATCTTTGCGGGGGAGTAGATCTTTGTCCAGATCTCCAGATCGCTTGGCACCTGAGTTACCGGACCGAGTCCGGTATCTACGGTGTTGTTGATGATCTGGAGCCAGAGTTTTTCCAGTTCGTCAAAGACCTTTTTCATGTGTGCGGCACCTTTGCCGAACATCAGATCGTGGTGGCGGGAAATGATCTCGTCAGCTGAAAGTGAAGTGTTCCACATCTTGCGGCTGATAACATACTGATTG
Source organism: Lentisphaeria bacterium (assembly GCA_017504125.1). Lineage (GTDB taxonomy): Bacteria > Verrucomicrobiota > Lentisphaeria > Victivallales > Victivallaceae > UBA1784. The sequence goes on along the minus strand of JAFVRT010000277.1, from coordinate 1,927 downwards.
AAATACTGCAGAAACGCCAGATCGGTTTCCGCTTCCCAGAAAATACCATCGATGAGATGTTTGTTATTTTCCACAAAGTTGACCATATTTCTGGCCAGCATGGGGATCGCTGCTTTGATATTCTTTTTGCCGTGCTTGCCGATGGCATAGGTCCAGACCATGACCGGCTGTTTCACTTTTTTCACCCAGATGGCCATCTTGGCAGTTTCGGCTTTATCAGCTTTGGAGTTGCCGCCTTTGCCGGCTACGGCGACCATGACCTTCACATTGTCAGGGATATCGCATTCGGGGATGAGGTCGTAGGGCAGATAAGCCATCTGGGTGATGATGCCGGGGAGTTTGGCCTTTTTGATGGCATTGGCCACATCTGCGGTGAACTGCCAGACATTGTTGCTGACCGCCTGATGATGTTTCATGTCCTTGTAGATCTTGTTCCGTCCGGGTTCAGCGATTTTTTTGCAGACATCGCAGCCGCACCAGTAGAACCAGTCCTGAGCCATGACGGAAAAGTATTTGCCGTATCTGCCGGTGGAGTTCCAGATTTTCAGTCCGCGGGATTTGGGAGGCAGTCCGCGGAAAAATGCTTTGGCATCTTCGATTATGACATCTTTGAGTTTGCTGTTCCAGCAGACCTGACCGGAAAAGGGCATTGCAGGATCGCAGAACCGCTTGCCGTCTTCCATTTTTGCAAAATACTCCGGATTAGTCTTGCCGAAACGCCTGATGAGATCAAGAGATGAAAGTCCGTGTCCGAAGGGATAGTAGGTGTGAGAAAGCCGGTGCTGCAGACAATCCATGTTGTAACCTTTGACACCGCCGGAATAACTGTCTTTTTCAAACCATTTGTTTCTGCCGAGGTAGAAAGTACGCATCTTCATATCTGGAGATTCCCGGACTTCCAGATTTTCCGGCAGAAAGAGTCCTTTGCGGGCGGGGATGACCACGCCGGTACCGGGGAAGAAGAATCCGGCTCCGGCAAAGCGTTCAAAGAAGTCGTAAACCGCATTCATGGTATTGCGGTTGTAAGCCTGGAGCCATGCGTTGCCGAGGGGGCCTGAGGTGGGGTGGTCAAGACCGGCAATGAAAAGTTTATTGCCCTTGCGGAGCATGACATAACCTTCTTCCGGAAGTTTTTTGACATCTATCCCGGCGGCACGGGTGAATGAACTGTCGCCGAGGATAATGGCAAAGGCTTTGCCGGTGGGTTTGCTGACTACGGGAACATTCTGTCCGGTAGCCTGTTTCAGGAATTTTTGGGTTTCTTTGGCTGCAAATTTGAGGAGATTGGTGGATTTTTCCACTACGATTTCGATCTTGCCGACATTTTTTACTGGGCCTGAGGTTTTACAGATATGTATTCCGGCTGCCTGCAGCAGAGATAAACAAAGCACTGCTGCTGCGATAAAAAGTTTTTTCATGTTTTTTACTCCTTAAAAAACGCTCTTGCAATATATCATCAAAAGCCCTGCAGACAATCAATGATCTGCAAGGCTTCGGTCTGTTGGGGAAATTACCTGATTTCTTCCAGTTTGATTTCGTCGAACCAGGCTTCGCCGGGGAATGACCACATCCAGAAACTTACCGTTTTACAGGGGCGGCCTTCGCCGGTATCGGCGGGAGTTTTGAATTCAAAGCTCAAACGGTGCCAGGGATTGGTTCCCACTACGCTGGGGCTTGGGAGTGCGGCACTCTTGCCGCGCTTGTTGAAAAGGATATAAGCTCCTGCACCGCGGCTGCCGTTGATGTTTTTAGTTTTGACAAAGTAGGAAAGACGGTATTTTTTGTTGGGTTTGAGTTCCGGAATATTAAAGGACATTCCCATCAGGCCTTTGTCGACATTTTTCATGTATACACTCTGACCGCCGGAAATAAATACCCGTTTATCGAATTTTATGACCTGCTGTTTTTTCTTTGTTCCCCACCAGTT
>JAFVRT010000276.1 GCA_017504125.1 Lentisphaeria bacterium | reverse complement strand
CTGCATCTGGGCCTGACAGAGTCCGGAGTTCCTGAACGGGGCATCATCAAATCCAGCGTTGCCCTGAGCGCGCTGCTTATGGAAGGCATCGGAGATACCATAAGGATCAGTCTTACTGCCGATCCTGCTGAGGAGATCATCGCCGCCCGCCGTCTGCTGGAATCCTGCGGAGTGCGTACCGCCCGTCCGGAACTGGTTTCATGCCCCAGCTGCGGCAGAACTGAATTCGATCTTTTTTCTCTCACCGCCAAAGTGGAGTCTTTGCTGCGGGAAATCGAAGAAAAAGGCGAATTTGCCGATTTGCGAAAAATCGCTGTCATGGGTTGTCCCGTGAACGGTCCGGGAGAAGCCAGAGATGCCGATATAGGTCTTGCCGGCAGCCGCAACGGCAAGGTCATAATATTCCGTTTCGGGGAAGTATGCGGAACTTACGATGCGGAAAAAGGATTCGAAGTTTTCAAATCAGAGCTGCTGAAGCATATCAAAAAAAGAGAACGGATTTTTTCTGAAAACCAAGGAGTATGATGAAAGTTTTATCAACCGCAAGTTTACTCTTTCTGCTATTTTTCGGCAATGTACTTCATGGCAGCCTGATCGATGCCGGACGGCAGCAGGGAACTTTTCATCATATAACTGTCCGGATCCTTGGTCCCATGGTGAACCAATGGGAAAATTCCGGCTTCCGTATTTTCCGCTGCACCAATCACACGCGGCAGGATATCCCTTTGAAACTCTCTCTCAGGATCGATCGTACCCCAAGTGGTACGCCTTCTTTTGTTTCGACCCGGATCACGCTCCGCTCCAGAGCAGTCTGTGACATCCCGCTGTCGGCTCCCGGATTTCCGCATTTCACCACTTTTACACCTGAAGTACAAGCTCCCGACGGAGTGAGTGTCGAGCTGATCAAGATTTCATCTCCGCACAGCCGGAACCAGATCGTATCATCATCGATACGCCCGGATTTTTTTGAATTCATGCTTGATGATTACCATAAAATCGATACTCCGGTGGGGAAGTGGCCGCTTTACAGCGAAGCCTACGCGGGACTCTCAACGATCCTGTTGGATTCAAAAGACAAACTCTCACCTGAACTGATGAAAACTTTGCAGCTTGCCGCTGCCAGCGGTACCAATGTGGTGGTGCTGGTCATGGGCAACACCCCATTCCCGGAATACGCTGCTGCAGGAGAAAAAAAAGGTATATTCAAAAAGGAGATCGGCTTCGGCACATGGAGCGTCATAAGAACCCGTGCGGTTCCTTCCGATCCGGAATGGAAAAAGTTTACTGACCGCAAATATGAATTGAGCAGAAAACACGGGAAACATCATCACAAATACCGGCGGGAAAAGTGGATCGAAAAAGAATTGATCCAACTTCTTGAGCAGAAAACTCCCGCCTGGGGAAAAAGTTTTGCCAACGATGTGCATATTCTCCCTCCGGCGATCCCGCTGGGCAATCTGGTGCTTCTCATGCTTGGTTTCGTACTCATCGCAGGCCCGCTGAATTATCATCTGCTGAAAAGAAAAAATCTGGAACTCTGGGGCGTGCTTACGATCCCTGCCATATCCTTTATCTTCTGTGCGGCAGTAACAATATGTGTCGTTGCCGGAGAAAATCTTTACTCCGAAGGGAAAGGCAAGGTGGAAACCCGGCTTGATCAGATTTCCGGGATCATCGCTTCGACAGGTGGATTTTCCATATATTCGCCGCTCTCACGCAAAGATTTTTCTTTTGACCGTAAAGATATCATTTCATTTCTCGAATACGGCAGGATAAATGGAACTGTGATAAAAGATAAAGTATATTTCTCAAGCAGCCTTGTGCCTTCCCGCATGAGTTGTCTTTACTCTGTCAGCAAAGCGGAATACACCGGTAAAAAACTTGAGATCATTGAAAAGAAAGACTCTATAGAGCTTGTCAACTCGCTCGGAACAACAGTCAATAAAGTATGCGTACAAAATTCCCGCGGACAACACTTCCTTCTGTCGGTTCCGCTTTTGCCGGGAGCAAAGGCTGTCTTGCAGAAATGCAGCCAAACTCCGCCTGCGTTCCGCAATATCGGCCCCAACTCCTATTGTGCAGAAATCACGGAACCGTTCCATATCGCCCCCGGTCTGATGGCGGACAAATACACCCATTCCCAGAAACTCTACGGAAAGTGGAAATGATATCATGGAAATAAAAGTTGCCGGTCTTACTAAAAAATTCGGTTCCGTAACTGCTGTCGATAATGTGAGTTTTTCCTTTTCTTCCGGAAATATTTTCGGATTCATCGGACCAAACGGCGCAGGCAAAACCACTACCATACGCATTATGGCAACTCTGGATATTCCCTGTGCCGGCGATGTGTTTTATGACGGAGTTTCCGCCGTACTTTATCCGGAGGAGGCACGCAGATATATCGGTTACATGCCGGATGCGCTTCCGGCATACAAGGACATCATGGTGTGGGAATACCTGGACTTCTGCGCCAGAAGTTTCGGACTTGCCGGAGCTTTGCGGAAAAAGCGTCTGGCTGAAGTGGAGGAGTTCACATCTCTCGGCGGCATGCGCTGCAAGGTATTGGCAGCTCTTTCCAAAGGTATGAAACAGCGGGTCAGTCTGGCGAGAGCTCTGGTGCATGATCCGCAGGTACTCATCATGGATGAACCCGCTGCCGGTCTTGATCCCCGTGCCAGACTGGAACTGCGCCACATGCTGAAAGAACTCGGAGCTCAAAAAAAAGCCATCCTTTTGAGCAGTCACATCCTTTCCGAGCTTCAGGATATTTGCGATGGAGCTGTTATCATAGAACAGGGGAAACTGCTTTCAGCAGGTACTCTTGATGACATGAACAAACAGGGAAATCCTGTATTTGAGGATCAGCAAACAGTTGCCGTTACCATTGCATGTGCTGCACGCTGGGAGGAACTGAAAGCAAAACTGCGTTCATACCCTGCAGTAAAGGAGATAAAAGAAAGTGCCGACGGCAAATTCCATATTGCTCTTGAAGATTGGAATTCCAATCTCACCCCATTGATGGCTTCACTTTTTAATGACGGATTCCCCATTACGGAGTTTTCAAAAGAAGAAGTGAAACTTGAGGAACTTTTTTTGCGTATAAGTTCCGGAAAGGTACAGTAATGAAAAAGATATTTGCCGCATTGGCCGACCGGATAAATCCGGTAATGCTCAAAGAGATAAGACAATCATTCCATAACCGGCTTTTTCTTTCTCTGACTGCCGGTCTGCTGGGAGTGCAATTCATCGTACTGCTTTTTTTCATGATGCTGCGGAAAGAATGGGAAAACGGCTCTGACGGCGGCAAGATCCTGCTTTCCATAGATTCGGTTCTTATGTATCTG
>JAFVRT010000275.1 GCA_017504125.1 Lentisphaeria bacterium | reverse complement strand
AGTAATGGCAGAAAAAAGTCTCCCTGAAAACAGTAAGGGCGTGGTGTCCGAAAAAAAAAGAAAGTTGTTGTGGTGTTTCCTGACAGCTCTGCTTTGCACTGTCCTTTTCTTGCTGATATGGGGCGCAATTCTTATTCCCGGCAAGTTGACTTCAGATAACCCGCGTTTTAATCTCCGTTCACACGATGTGCAGGGCATAGGATATTGGCAGAAGAATAGCAGCGAATTGCTCAGAAGAGTGAATATAACTCCCGGTGTCAATGTTTTCACCCTGAATGTCGGAGAAATTCGAAAACATTTGCTGGGTATTTCCAATATCGAAAGTGCCGAAGTTCAAATAGTATTGCCGGATATGTTGATTTTCCGTATAAATGAAAGAGTGCCAAGAGCAATTGTCAACAAGAATTTTGTAATTGATGAAAACGGAAAAATTTTCAAGCGCAGCGAGTCGGCAGCAGCCGATCGCACCCTGCCGGTTATTTCCGGGAAACGCGATAAGACTCTGTACAAAGAGGCGGTTGCTTTGATTATGACCGCAAACCGGGAGTGCCGGGATATTGTCATCGACAAAATCGATATAAAAGATGAATTCAGCATGACTGTCTGGCTGACATATCGCGGAGATCGGCAATGGAAAGTGATTTTTCCTGTTGCAAAAGAGAGTTACAGCATCCTTTTCAACAAACTGCAGAATGCAATACTTCACTGCGCATTGAAGCGTGATAATCCTGTTGGATTCAATCTGCGCTACCGTGAGTATGCCATTCCCATTTATGATTGATATTTTTTTGCCCGAACATCTATTTTGGGATTGCAAATTGTTAGGATTTGTGTTATATTAAATCATCTATTCAGTTTTATAAGAGATGATCTGACAGATATGAGAGACAGAAACAATGAACCGGCATATACTGATATCGGCGGTATGATTTGCGATGCAGCAGATGAATTGCGGGATATTTGGTGGAGTTGTAAGCTGCCGGAAGAAGTGAAGCGCGAAATCATGAAGTTGACTGTAAGCCAGCAACGGATGCTGCGTATGGTGTGGCGGTTGACCCGTAATTCTTCCCGGGGCATAATGCTGCGGGAACTGGCTGATAAATTTGGTTTGACCAGCAGTGCTGTTTCGGTCATGGTAGAGAGTCTGGTTAAAATAAAATGTCTGGAGCGAACTGTTGATCCGGATGATCGCCGCAAGGTGATGATAAAAATTTCCGCTGACGGGATGAAACAATGCCGTATAGCGGAAGAAAGTTTCAGCGAGAAAATAGCGGAGTTCGTTGAAACTTATGATGCTGATAAATTGGCCGCATTTAAAGGTGTATTGACTGATTTTACAAAATTTTTAATCCTAAAAAAAGGAGATTGTTAAAAGTGAGATCGTTTTGCAGAAAAAAATTGGTGCTGGGAATTCTGTTTTCCGGAATGATGTCTCTTGCCTTTGCAGCTGCCCGACCGGCAGAACCGGTCAGGGTTGATAAAGTCAAGATGATCGAAAGAGAAACATCGAGAAAATATATCGGTAAAATAACAGCCGTAGATGATGTTTCCATGGTGGCCCGGATATCGGGAGTTGTGTTGGAACAGAAGTTTACCAATGGCGATTTTGTTAAAAAAGGACAGGTTCTGATCCTTTTGGAAGACACCACCTATGTTGCCGCCCAAAAGGCAGCCAAAGCTAAATTGGCGCAGTGCAAAGCTGAGTACGAATTTGCCAAGCGCAATCTTGCCCGTCAGCAGACCTTGTGGAAAAGCAAAGCTACAAGTGAGAGCACCTATGATGAAGCTGTCCGTACTGAAGCAACCTGCAAGGCTGCGGTAGCGGCGGCAGAAGCAGCCCTGATGGATGCTGAAAATAATCTTTCTTACACCAAAATAGTTTCTCCTATTAACGGCAGAACCAGTCGCGCTCTTTACTCTCCGGGCAACTATGTTACTCCTGCAAGCGGCAATTTGATCAATATTGTTTCCATGGATGAAATGTATGTCAACTTCTGGATCAGTATGAATGATTATCTTGCCATGTTCGGCGGATCTTTTGAAACTTTGCAAAAAGAAGCCGAAACTGCGATTATTATGGCAAACGGCAGTGAATTCAAAGGTAAGTCAGCAATAGTTTTTATCGACAACCGTGTTGACAAAGATACCGATACCATCCGGGTTCGGCTCAGAGTGAAGAATGACAATCATATTCTGCTCCCGGATAGTTTGGTAACGATCCGGCTTTCCCGGAAATATCCGAAATCAACAGCAGTTCCGGTTTCAGCGATCATCAATAACGGAAAAATGAATTTTGTCTATATCCTCGGAGATAAAAATATCCCGCAGGTCCGTCCGGTAGAGATCGGCGAGATCAGCGGTAATATGCAGATGATCATGAAAGGGTTGAAAGAAGGGGAAACAGTGGTCATAGATGGGACTCACAAAGTTTTTCCCGGTCAACCGGTCAATCCTGTTCCGGTAAAAGCGGAGAATAAATAACTATGTTTTCGCAGATATTTATTGACCGCCCGAAGCTGGCGATGGTTGTTTCCATCGTCACAGTTATTGCCGGAACTCTCTGCCTTTCTCAAGCCCCGATTGCAGAATATCCGGAAATTGCGCCTCCATGTGTCATGGTAATGGCAACCTATAACGGAGCAAGCAGTCAGGAGCTTGCCGATACTGTGGCTACTGTTATCGAAGAACAGTGCAACGGTTTGGAAAATTTACTTTATTTCAGCAGTACATGCAGTAATACCGGTATGTATCTGTTGGAGATAACTTTTGCATCCGGCTCCAATACCGATATCAACCTGGTCAATGTGCAAAATGCGGTAAAGCGTGCTGAACCGTTATTGCCGGATCTGGTAAAACGCAATGGAGTAAGACAATTTAAACGCAGCGGAGATGTTTTGGCATTTTACAACTTTACTACCGACGGCAGTAAGTTGACTTTAACTCAGTTGTCAAACTTTATCCGTACCAATGTCCGTGACCCCCTGTCGCGAATCCCCGGCATCAGCGAAGTGTCGATCATGGGTGAGAGAAACTATTCGATGCGGTTGTGGCTTGACTCTGCAAAGATGTCCAATCTCGGAATATCGGTCGATGAAGTATCCAATGCGGTAAAAAATCAGAATATTCAAGCTGCTGCCGGTTCTATCGGTTCAGAAGGAAGCAGCAGCTTTTTGCAGTTGAAATTGAGTACTCTCGGTCGTTTGCACACGACTGAACAATTTGAAAATATCGTTGTCCGTTCAAAGGAAAACGGTGAACAGGTCAAAATCAAAGATATTGCCAGAGTGGAATTGGGGGCAGAAAGTTACTCCAACGGCAGCCGTTTCAATGGGCAGGATGCTATCGGTGTAATGATCTACCGCAATACTGATGCCAACGCTCTGGATGTGGTCAACCGGGCCAATGCTTTGTTGGACGAGTTGAAAGAAACTCAGTTCCCCGAAGGTGTCGATTATCAGATCGGTTATGATCCGACGAAGTATATCCGGATCACGATGATGGAAATTTTTGAAACCCTGATCCTCACTCTGGTGTTGGTCGTGGCGATCACTTATTTGTTCCTGCAGGATTGGCGGGCAACACTGGT
>JAFVRT010000023.1 GCA_017504125.1 Lentisphaeria bacterium | reverse complement strand
GGTGCCGGAGCTGTAACCATTATTCCCGACCGTAACTGGCGGGCGGCCGATGCAGAAAAATCTGCCAAACTGACCGCTGCGATGGATAAATTCCTGGCCGCTTGTACCAAATTCAAACTGCCTGTTCTCGCCGGAACTGAAATGAATGCCCCCGGTCAGCTGCTGGCAGACGATTTCACCGTTCCCGCATTGGCAAAACACTACAGCCAGCTGGCTGCCGGTGCCGATGCTTTCACACGATAAGGAGATATTGAAAAGTGAGTACTTTTGTAGGAATCGGGCTTGGCCCCATCCAGACCGGTATTTTTCTTGCCGGTGCATTCAAGGGCGGTTTCGACCGCATCGTCATCGCTGAAGTCAATCCGGATCTGAAGGCAGCAGTCAATGCTGCCGGAAGCGTTACTATCAATATTGCCGGACGCGACAGCATCACCACCGAAGTTTACGGCAATGTGGAGGTCTACAATCCGCTCGATGCAGCCGAACTCCCCAAACTTATCGATGCAGCTGCCGAAGCGGAAGAATTCGCCACCGCACTTCCCAGTGTCAAATTCTTCTCATCCTGTGCGCCCTGGCTGCTTGAGGGATTCAAGCGTTCACCTGAACGCCGCCGTTTCATCTATACCGCAGAAAACAATAACCACGCCGCCGAAGAACTGGAAAAGGCTGTAGGTGTGGCATTCCCCAACACCTACTATCTCAACACCGTCATAGGTAAAATGAGCGGCGTGCTCAAGGAATCTCCCCTGCCCATGCTGGCCCCCGGAGCCGCAGTCGGACATCTGGTTGAGGAGTTCAATACCATCTACATTTCCAAATGCCCCGGCATCGAAGAACGCAAGACGGCTTCTCTCTATGTGAAAGACGACCTCTATCCCTTTGAAGAAGCCAAGCTCTACGGACACAATGCCACCCATTTCCTTTTGGGAACTCTCGGCAAAGCCAAAGGCTTCACCACCATGGACGAACTGGCTGACCAGACCGATCTGCTGGCCATCGCCAGAGCCGCGTTCGTAGAAGAATCCGGCAAGGCCCTGGTTAAAAAATATGCACACCTCAACGATGAACTTTTCACCGAAGCCGGCTTCACCGCCTACGCTGAAGATCTGCTCGTACGCATGACCAATCCTTTCCTCAAAGATGCCATCGACCGTATCACCCGCGACCTGGAGCGCAAACTCAGCTGGGAAGACCGTGTCATCGGCACCATGCGCACCATTATGAGCCAGGGAGTTGAACCGGTAAACTTCGGTAAAGGAGCAAAACTGGCTGCTGCGGAATTCGCTGAAGGCGGCGACATCAAGGCAAAACTTGCTGAGCTCTGGCCCAAACCCTGGGGCGAAGAACACGATAAACTCTGCCGGATCATCGGGCTCTGAGTTTCTGTCATCATGAAAAAAACAAGGTGCTTTCGGCAAGTCCCGGAAGTGCCTTTTTTATCAAGGAGAAAAGAATTATGAACAACATCTTTTACATGACTGCATGGAGCAAAGAAGATCCCAAAGCCGGAGTATATTCATGCACTTTTGAGAACAAAGAGGTAAAAATCCATGGTTTTGAACCGCTTTTTATGGCGGGATATCTCTGTTTTTCTCCAAACGGAAAATTCCTTTACGCTACGGGCTGCAATGACAAAGGCGAAGAAGATCTTACTGCCTTTGCGCTGGAAGAAAACGGTTCCATGAAGCGTCTTTCCAGCGTAAGTTCCGGCGGTGTCAGTACCTGTCATAATTGTGTTTCTCCGGATGGAAAATTTCTCTATGCCGCCAACTACAGTTCCGGTGATTTCGCGGAGTTTGAACTCAGCACCGACGGTTCCATCATCAAACGGACCAAACTCGTATCCCATCACGGTTCCGGTCCGGTAAAAGGACGGCAGGAGTCGGCCCATCCTCACTTTACCGCCATGACTCCGGACGGCAGATTCGTGGTTGTTGCCGACCTCGGCATCGACAAGCTGGTATGCTATCCTTATGACAGTTCTGCCGGGATCAACGAAAAGGCTGCGGTCGAAAGCGTGATGCCTTCAGGATGCGGCCCGCGGCATATCCATTTTGCTTCCTGCGGCAAGATCGCTTATCTGCTTACCGAGCTGGGCAATACGATATTGAGCATGCACTATGAAAATGGCAGATTCACCATCATCGATGAGATCTCCCTGCTGCCGGAAAAATGCAACTGTGTTACCAAGGCTTCTGCCATACGGATGAGCGAAGACGGCAGATTTCTGGTTGGAACCAACCGGGGATTTGACTCCATTGTGATGATCGAAGTTGACGGCAGGG
>JAFVRT010000274.1 GCA_017504125.1 Lentisphaeria bacterium | reverse complement strand
GCCAGCGTTCGTTCTGAGCCAGGATCAAACTCTCCGTAAAATAAAACTATTTTATCAGAAAAATCTGATTAGCTCTTAGATTTTTTTCGAGTTTCAATTTTCTTGAATTCTCAAGTGAATTTCAAGGTTCACATCGCACTATTCAATTTTCAATCAGCTGTCAATCACCGGAGCGATTGACGGTTCCTTAATATATCACAGCTTTTAAGTTTGTCAAGCCGGATTTTTAAGATTTTTCAAACTTTTTTCAAGTTCTATCAGCACCAACCGCTTCGCAGATCACCGCGAACAGTCGGTTGCATAATATAAACCCGTTTCAAAAGTTTTTCAAGTCGATTTTCAAACTTTTTTCAAAGTTTTTTTATCAGCTCCGTCATCCACCGGGCTACCGGAAAATAAACGGTTACATAATATATCATCAACTTTCAGACTTTTCAAGTCAACTTTTGAAGATTTTTCAAAGTTTTTTAATCAGCATCATCTTCGATCATCGAGCTGAGCTCAACCATCGCTGACGATTCTCTAATATACACCCGTTTTTTGACAAATGCAAGCTCAATTTTTAACTTTTTTGCATTTTTGTGTTCAAAAAACAAAAAATGCCTCCCGCGATCCCCAGGCAGGAGGCAAGGTTCCCACATCAGTTGAACGGCGGGATATCGCCGCTGATAACAGTTTGCGATTACGGCGTTGCCGCCGATATCACTTTGTATACGGCAATATCCCAGCTGCTCCGAGAACGACTTTATGAGTAAGATAGTCGTGAGCGTATGTATAAGGATTTTTTATTTCGCCCCTGACAACTCTGGCGAACTCCTCAAGCTGATCTGCGTAGCGGTCTTTCTGCACGCCGAAAGAAAGTACATTCACACCGCTTTCAAAACCGCCTGCTGCTTCTTTCAAATCAAGGGTCGCAGTCAATTCCCTGTTGAAGCATTCCACGGGCATCAACTCAAAAACACCATTGGTTCCGGCGACCGACAAACGGCGGTAATTCCCTCCCCTGCCCTTCAATACATTGACTCTTACTGAAACAATGGCTTTTTCATATTCAAGAACAGCCATGGTATTATTGAGCGCATCGGGAACTGTCGCGCTGGATTTTGTTCCGAAAGCTGTTACTTTTTCAGGAGCCCCCAGCAGAGATACTATAAAATCGATATCATGACATCCCAAATTATACATAGATCCGCCGGGAAGCGTGGCGACATAATGCTGATAGATCTCGCCGCCGTAATTATGGGACATATTCATTTCAAGTTCCAGAATCGTCCCCAAAACCCCGTCCGCTGTCAACTCGCGGAGTTTTTTCATAGCCGGATTGCCGCGGAACATGAATCCCATTTGGAAGGGCAATCCTTTGGAAGCACATCCGTCAAGGAGTTTTTTGTACGCGCCAAGATCAGGTGAACCGGGTTTATCCATGTGCATCGGAATGTTTTTTTCCATACACTTCATAGCAACTGGAACCAGATCAAGATTGGGAACTTCGACCAGAACAGCATCAAGCCCCGGCAGATTGAGAGCTTCATCCAAGGTCAGACGCGGCAAACCTTCAAATGGTAATGTCAGCATACTTTCATTCTCAAGGTAAGTGGCATTATGGGCGAAATCCTTTTCATCCACTACTCCTGCGATATCAAAAATACCGCTCATTCGCCGCAAGGTATCCATCTTGCCGGCCGCATGTTCATGACGGATCCCGATTTGTACAACTTTCAACTTTTTCATATTGCGCCTTCCTTTCAGATTCATCAATCAACATCGCGCCAGTCAAAAAGTACTCCCAACGGAGGATTTTTCTCCAAGCCCAGCCGTCGGTAGACCGCATCCGGATCCAGCGGAGAAACTTTGTGAGGAATGACCGGCAAAACTTTAAGGCGGCCTGATCTTACATATTTAAAGAAAGTACGGTAATCATCCTGTTCCGTCCACTCTCCACCGGGACGGCTTTCAACCCAGGGCCGGACAGCAGTATGCGCACCCAAAAGAGAAATCCCGCGAGCGTGCACATAACGATAGAAGTTGATGGGCTGATCCGAAACACGGGTACAACCGAGCAGAGAAATACGGCCGTGAAACGCCACATATTCGAGAGCCTGCTGCAAACCGGAAAGATATCCGGAAACTTCAACCACTCCTTCCGGACCTCTGCCGTCGGTAAGTTCCAAAACCTTTTTAACAAAATCCTTATCACGCGGATCAAGTGCGTAATCAGCCCCCAGTTCAAGGGCCAACGCTCTGCGTTCTTCGGAATAATCGCAAGTCAATACGGGAGCAGCTCCGTTGAGCCTTGCCAGCTGTGCAGCAAACTGCCCAAGCAGACCAAGACCGGCCACCATTACGGCTTCTCCCATCTGCACCTGAAGCCGACGGACTCCCAGCAGCGGGAACGAACAAAGGTGTGCCGCAGCAGCAGTTTCCATATCCACATCGTCCGGGATAGGATAAAATCTCTTTTCTTCTGCCAGAAACCAGGAACGGTGTTTCAGCCAGGTACAAATCACACGGTCCCCCACTTTGAAACGGGTAACTTCAGGACCGACAGCCTTGACTATACCAGCAGCACTGTATCCAGCTTCACGGGGATATCCGGGATCAGGGCCGCAGCCGCCGACATTAGGCATACCGAGATAATTGGCAAGTTCTGTCCCGGCACTTATCAAATCGAAATGGTTTTTGACCAGCACCTGATTGCCGGTGGGCTCAGAAGGGATCTCTTTTTCCAGCAATTCAGCCTTTTCTTTGGCTGTCAAAGAAACATAATGGATTTTCACAACATATCTCCTTTATATTTATTCTTCCTTTGTTATACTATATCACCGGAAAAACAAATTTTCAAGAAGATAAAAATACTGTCTTATAAAATTTTCAATGCCGTACTTTGTTCAACATCACATTTCGCGCCGGAATGCAGTAACGAGGAAGTTCCATATTTCGTTGGCCAGCATATCCCGGCGGTGGATCCTGGCACGCACAGTACGCCCGTGGAAGAATACGGCATCACTATCTTTTTCCGGAACTATTTCCACCCGGTAGAGCGACTGGACAGAATAAAATTCACCGGGATTGGTTTCGTCCGGAAATACTGCAAGTTCTCCGCCGTACATTTGAAGCAGCGATGAATTTTTCAATCTTGCGGGGATTGGATCAATGATCTCCACTTTGCCGTACATCTTGCGGGGAGAATCCGGCAGGGAAACCGTAACTTTCTGTCCTTTTTTCAAGACCTTGACTTCATTTTCAGTTGCGTAAGCATAAATCACGCCCTGCCCGGAAACGATCTCTCCGATAACAAGTCCGACCGGCATATAATATCCCGGTGAAAGATTGAATATCTTCGGCACAAAGAATCCTGAAGCATCTGCTTTGATCTGACGCTGAGAACGACGGCGGAGCATTTCATTGCGTACCTTGCGATTGCCGTCCATTTTTTGCAATGTCAGCAAGCTGTCGCCGAAACTCTCACGGTCAGACTGCTGCAGATCCACCAGCACGGCATCTTCTTTCAAAGCGGCATCGACCCGGCTGATTTCCAGATCATTGATCGGAGAATCCAATTCTGCCAGGATGTCGCCTTTTTGGCATTTGACAGCATTTTCCGGCCATTTGCTTTTCAGATATCCGCTTTCGATCACACTTACCAATCTGGAAGAACTTGCTTTGATCTCTCCGGGCAATACCACATTCCATGACAGCGGGATAAAAAGAATGGCCACGATCACACCAAGGGTGATCAGCGAAAAAGTCCAGTTCACCTTGCCGCCGGCTTTTTGGGACATGGCCCGTATACTTTTAGCCTCTTTGAGGATCGGAGCAAGACCGAGAGAATAAAGCATCAGAGCTGCAACAGCTTTTACATGGATAAACTGATTGTAAACTATGAGAATAATAGATGTATAAAGCAAAAACTTGTAGATACATGCCGCAACGCCGAAAACACACATCAGAACCGGTCTGTCATCCTGCGGCGGTCCGACCACCCTGAAAAAGTAGCAACGCCACAGCTGTTTGATATATTCAACGGAACGCTGCATAAGGTTTTCAGTATTGAGCAAGTCACACAGGATATAATATCCGTCAAAACGGATCAGCGGATTACCATTGACCAGCAGAGTACTCAAGGTACTTACTGCAAAAATATAAAACATCGTGGATTTTCCGGCACCGGGAGCCATATAACTCCAGCACAATGCAGCAATACCGCCGAAAATGATTTCTCCTATAAGGCCTCCGGCATCGATGAGAAGCCGCTGATGCCGCGGTAATTTCCAACTGTCTGTAGTATTGCTGAAAAGACGGGGATATAGAAAAATTACGCTGACACCGATTTCACGCACCGGACATTTGAAACGCATGGCAGCAAGAGCGTGAGAGGATTCATGGATCACTTTAAGCACGATTATGGCAAAGAAATATTTGACCAGCCCGGACCATGACAGAGAAGCGACAAAAGCATCACGCACTTCTCCGAAGTTCCGGAGTGCGAGCAGATACCCCAGCAAAGCCGGAATGATATAAACCCACATCATGGGCTTGGAAACCAGAAAACTCACATAAGGTGCAATAGTTTCAAAAAAACGCCGCGGATGCCAGGGAGGAAGTTTGAAAAAAACATAAAATGAAGCAAGTTTCATAAGCCATGGAACTTTTTTCATTTTTTTCATCTGTGCCCGTCGGGCTTCATAACGGCCGTATTCAGGGACAAGCAATCCGTTGCTCGTCAGAAAAAAAATCATTTCGTTGAGTTCTTCGATGGAAACAAAAATACCCAGACGATGGAGTTTGCCATGGAACTCCTCAAGATCATAATCTTTATCCAGTTTGGTTATCACCTGATACGCAATGGGCGAGATCTTGAAATAAACCTCACTCACAGGATCGAAGATCATCGTGTATGCACCATGACGGCCGGGTGGGATGATTTTTATATCCCCTCTCAGCATTCCGGTACGAAGTCGTTTCTGCTCTGCCACTTAGAACCACCGCATGTAAACGACAAAACTGCGGAAGAGATAGTACCACAAGGCGATACGCTCCCCCTCAAGTCTGGCGATACCCCGCATACCGTAACGCATCTTGCTGCGATCGATGTTCAGGACTTTTGCTTTTACAGTATAACAGTAAATACGCTGTTCGGTAAGTTCAGGGATCTTTCTGACCGACACTATCTCTGTCTGCCATCCGTTTTCAGGAGAAGTGTATGGAAAGAGAAGGGCATCAAGTTTTCCGGCCAGGATGGAACTTTCCCTTTCATTGACCTGGATCTCTGCGATGACTCCCTTCCCTCCGTAAACATCAAAAAGTTTATCTCCTGTCCGGACTGCTTTATTTTCCATCTGCTCAGCCCTTCCTCCGGCAAGGACCAGCAAACCGTCGGCCGGGGATTTTATTTCGGAGTGGGCCAAATACCATTGAGCCTCACGGACAGCAACGGCAGCGGTATTCAACCGGGCCTCAAGGAGTTTCACTTTACCGAGTTTTGTACGGTCGACAAAAGAAGCCCGGCTTTCCAGATCGTATTCTTTTTCTGTTTCAGCCAATTGATTTTTTGCGTTGGAAAGTTTGAAGTTGAGCAAATTCAAATCATAACGCATGACGGTTTCCCCTTTTTTCACGGGATCGCCATCCTGCTTCAACACCTTGGCGACCGGGCCGTCGAACCACGCGTAGGCAGAAACGATTTCCGGAGCTTTCAGCACAAATTCGGCATTGAGCCGCTCCCTGACCGGGATGAACATGATCAGCAGCACTATGGCTGCGATGATCCCACGCACCGTCCATTTGCTCCATTTTGCATTACGGAGCTTGCCGGCTTTGCTGCAGCAGCGGCGGGCAAAAAGAGCCTGACCGAAATTGCGTCCGAGGACGCTGGCGGCATTTTTTGCATAATCCGGGATATCTCCGGAAAATTCCAACAGCCAGACAAAATAAAAACCGGGATCTCCGATAAATGTCGGGGCCTCCATTTTCACAGCCAGAATAGGATCATCACCTTCAAGCAGTTCCCCCAGGGCATCGGCCCCCTTCCCTTCCATATAAGAAAGATATTCGCGGGTGAGCAGATGTATATTGTTTTCAGAAAAATCAATAGCTGCAGCCAAAGTTTTCTGCAGCATCGCCAATTCGGTATGAGGATAAAGCTCAGTTTGTCCGTATTGGGCCACGACTTGTGTTTTTTCCCGGCCGACTTCCACCAGCACAGCACTTTTGAAACGCAAAAGCGAATGAGAACTGTTCACAGTAAGAGCAGCAGCGGTATCAAAGTCCGGAGCCTTGAAAACATCATCGGTAAGTTTTATGATCAATCCCAAAGCTGTTATTCTGGGATCGGCGGGGGGTCTTTCAGCCATAATTACTGCGGTCTTTCCTCTTTGACCAAAGTACCTACCATACCGGAGTAAAGTTTACGCTCCCGGTTTGACACCAGAGCTTTGACTTCAACGGTTCCTGAACGGTGATCGGCCCGTGGAGAGATTTCATAAACTTTTCCGGTAACGGTAACGACACCATCGCGGAAGGCCAGTTTCACGGTACTCCCGGTGGAAATGGACAACTCCTGGGGTATGTTCATGACCGCCAGAAGCGATGAATCATCAATCAGCTTGAATACCGGCTGTCCGGCCCGGACTGTTTCATGTTCCCGGCAGAGCATCTGTTCAAGCCGCCCGTCAAAGGGAGCTTTGAAAGTACAGTACCCCAGTATCAGCCGGGCATCCTGTACATCAGCGGCAGCGATCTTTTCTCTGGCCTTCAGGGAATCTGCCTCTGCCTTGCGTCTGGCAAGTTCATTGTGGCTCTGGATATTTTCCTCAAAAAGCTTCTTATAAGAAAGATAGGTTTCCCAGGCAAATTTTGCCTGATAACGGACATCCGACTCTTTTGCCTGCGCCCGGTCAAGTTCGATCCGGTGCCTGGAGTCGTCTATCTGCATGATAAGATCACCTTTTTTAAACGCATCCCCCATCTTGAGCGCACAATGACGCACCGTTCCGTCGATCCGCGAAACGATTTCCGCTTCACGGACCGGGAACAGCACAACTTTCACAGGGCGTTCTGCCGGTTCTGCAAAAAGCAGAACCGGCAGGATTGCCAGTATTGCGGGGAAAAATTTTCTGATCATCATTTTTCCTCGATCAGAGCGCGCAGATCTCCGAGATCAGCAGGCGCGGAATCGGTAAGCACTTCGCGGGCTTCCTCCTCATCCAGCAAGCCGATTCCATCGCCGTTGCCGAAGAATTCGCTGTCGAAGTCGATCATGTCGTAGCTGCCGAAGTTATTCAACATAACAAGATCACTCATATCGCCGACTGCGATGGGCTGTCTGCTGGTCGGCATACGACGGAATGCATCGAATCTTCCGGTGCTGCCCCATTCGGCTTCCAGATTGCTGACATAACCTGCAAGGGCATGGAAGTTGGGATTGTTCAGAGAGGGATACATATCTCCGACACCGCCGGCTGCGTTAAAGACCGCCCAGTTGCCGGAAATATTTCCGCCGGTAGTATTGGTTCCGTTGAGGAAGATCGGAGTGGTGGAGTTGGCATCATTGATCACGGAGTTGTTTATTGAAACATTTCCGGTGGAATTCAAGGTCCACTGTGCGGGAGCGGAAGCGGAGTTGAGAGTAACTCCATTGGCGGAGAAACTGTT